>VBOF01000002.1 GCA_005877855.1 Nitrospirota bacterium
TGGGAGGCATCGAGCGGCGACGGCGCCGGTTCCGTGTTGGCGGACCGGACCTGATGAAAGCGTCCATCCGCTTCATAACGCATCCAGATCGAGATTCGTCCTGCCCCGAAGGTCCGTGTGAGTAAGCCCATCAGTTGCTCCAGGATGGACTCAACGGATCCGGAACTCTGAAACGCCTCCGTTACCTCGAGCCACTTCGCGCGATAGTCGTATTTCGAGCGGTAGAAGTGCTTGGCGATGAACTTTTTCAGCTCCGCTCGCACCGTCCTGGAGCTCAGGAGCACGACCAATCCGATCGTCCCGATGAACACCACCAGTGCGCTGAGGCTGATACTGAGCGGATGTCCGGAAAGGCGAACAATCTCTCCAAGCAGACCTACCCCGAGCAAATACAGGCCGGTCACGACAAACGTCACTGACCCGTACAGCATCTGCGGCGACACATAGATTTTGCCCTTCACTTCTTGCAGGCGATAGCGTCCCAGGCCGAAGGCAACGAGTCCGACCGAGATGAGCGAGATCACGCTCCCGACCAGGACAGACTCGGGCTGCCATAGCCTCACCAGCAGGAATTGACTGGCCTCATAAATCTCGTAGCCGGCCAGCGCCCCCAGGCCGATCAGCACGAACTTGAGCTGATAGCGAAGCGGCTCATGCATCAGGCGTAAGATGGATTCAAGTTGCGCGATCCCCAGCGCCAATGACAGAAGAATGAAGACATAGACGGCACGGCCGAAGGAGCCGAGGACGATGACCGAAAGATTCGTCTCGAGACTCTTCATTATGAAGATGATGTCGGACCAGGCAAGGGTCACAAACACGCTGGCCAATAGCCCGACACCCCGAGCGCGCCACCGCGCCCCGCTGTTTTCGCCTGATGCCGTCGGACTCATCAGCGATAGGCCCACGTAGAGGAGTGTGACTGGCTGGGCCAACTCGCCGAGCAGTGCAAGCCGCCGCCAGAAGAGCACGTGCGAGGCATCCATAAGGGCGAGTCCGTTCCCGATCTGGATCAGGCCGCCCGCGGCTAAAGCCGAGGCCACGCTCCGATTGAATGAGCTCCAGCGGTTTTTCCACAACAGCAGCGCGGCTAGCCCTAGAGCGGCAGCCCCTGCAACGAACGCTGAAATGACGAACCAGGTAGTCATTGGTCACTTCCCCCTCCCCTCTCCCACCAGAGGGAGAGGGCTAGGGTGAGGGCGATCATCACTCAGAACTCATCACTCATAACTCAGATGACGGCATGTAGTCTTGGAGCACCGGCCAGAAATCCTGCAAAAACGCTAGGCCCTGTTGATACGCCTGGTCCGCAGTCGAGGTCACCGGCACGGAGATGCGGACCAACGCGCCATCGGTACGGTTTTTCGTCATCGCATCCCAGATGAGGTAAGCCTTCGCCCAGTATTCGCTGGCAATAACCCGGCCTCGGTCTTGATACCAGTAGAGGATGAGCTGCTTGTCCAGTCCTTTCTGGATCAGGACCTTATTAATGGTGATACTCCCCCCTCCAGGGACCGGCACGGGCACCTGATCCGATTCCACGAACTGCCACCCCCCGCCAGGCAAGCAGTTCTTCGGCGAGTGATACGTGCTCCCGGTGCGCTGGCTCTGGTAATACCCCACGTACAGCCACACTGGACTTGTGGCCCCTCCCCTCTCCCCTTCTCTCCCATCACCCATCGTCTGTGCCCTGGGCACAGGCACATACGCCCGCATCATGTAATCGCTGAGTTTCAGCACATCCAGAGTGTTCTGCTCAAGGCCAAATTCTTTCCCCTGCCACCGTTCGGCGATGGTGAGCGGAAATTCACCGAAGGGCTTCTTCGCCAGGACCGGCTCGCCATGCGAGAGCACCTGTAATGAACCCCAGGTGCAGGCCAACATCACAACCGCGACAATGATCGGCCATCTCTTCATATCATCCACGTTAGAGGGGGCATTCATCATTCATCATTCATCATTAATCACTCTGAGTTTCCCGGTCGTCGACACTTTTGACAGAGTAGCGCCACAAGCAAGCAGGAGCCCGAACGCCACCACGAAGATCAGCCATCCGGAGAACGTGTGGTAGAACCCTTCCGCAGCTTCGATTCCGAAGTAATGCGCCAGCACGCCGGTCCCGCTGACTCTAAAGGCGTTTGCCAAAATCGCGATCGGGATTGACAAAAGGACCAGCACCCACCGCTTCCACATGGCCCGCTGGCTGAAATAGGCATACACAGTGCCCAACGCCAAGAGCGCCTGCAACGATCGAATTCCGCTACAGGCCTCGGCTACCTCCAATGTCGTCCCGGCCAGCACAATGACGTTCCCTTCCCGCAGCACCGGGATCCCAAAATTGAACAAGCAGAAGGTCGCAGTCTTGGCTGCAAACAGTTGAAGCGGGAACGACACCGCATTTACCACGATGGCCGGCAGGGGGATCATGAAGAATAAAAATGCGATTGGGAATGCAAGAACCCGCAACCAGTCACGCCCTAAGATGAGCAGCACGAGCCCTGCCAGCACCACAATCAGTGAGGCCCGCTGCGCGTACAGCTCCGCGCCGACCGAGCCAATGAGGAGCATTAGCAACCCGAACGCCAGCAGCCCGACCCCCCAGAAGCTGGGCACAACAGGCAGGGCCTGCAATTTCTCACGCCGCTCCCACACGAAATACGCCGACAGCACGGGAACCAGAAACCCGTGCGAGTAGTTCGGGTCCTCCGCCCACTGGGCCAGCAGCGCTTTCAAGACTGGCCAATAGAGCCAGAGTATTTGGACCCCGAGTACCAGTGCCATCAGCCACCCAGCCGGAGACTCTACTTGCGTCCGAACACCAGGCATTCTTGATACCGAATCAGACTGCGTCATGGCCTTGGTTACCCTACCTCTCCAAATCGTGTGCCGCCCTAGGACCAGACACTCACCCACAAATCGACAGCGTAAAGTTGGTTTCCATAGAACGCCACAGCGGTGGCCCAGTGCAGGAGGCAGACGCGGGTCAGGCCCTTCGCGGCGTCGTATCCCAAGTGGGACGCGCGAGGCCTGAGGCAAAACGCACGAACCCAAGCAGAAGCGCGGCGTTCAGGACCAGGAAATACCGTGCGCCAGTAGCCGCTTTGCCGAGAATCGGGACATGATGGACCAGCGTCGCGCCTAAGGCGAGCCCGTACATCACAAGTTGCCCAATGAACAGCACCTGAAAGAAAGGGACGTCTAGGAGCCACAGATTCGCCATGAAGCCGACCACCATGAACCAAGGCCCGAGCCATCGCAGCACCTTGTGCGAAAAGTAGGCCACGGCTACCATGCCCTTCCAGGGGAGCAGCAGCCGCCATGTCCAGAGCAATGCCTGAAGATCGCCCGCTCCGATCCGCACTCGTCGGCGGAATTCGTCCCCGACTTTCTCCGGCGATGTCTCCCAGGCCATCGCCGTTGGCACAAAGAACACGCGGCCGCCGGAACGCATCCGCATGAGCACGGGAATCAGGAAGTCATCGATGATGGCCTCATGGGGAAGTGGCTCATAGCGCTCGCGGCGAAATGCGTAGATGGCTCCATTAGCGCCGAGGACGCAGCCAAAGCGCGATTCGAGCATTTTGATCCTCGTCTCATACTGCCAATACACTCCATCGAGATTTCCTGCTGTCAACGAAGAACGTAAGTCGAGGCGCCCGACCACGGCACACGCTGATGGATAGCGCCACAACGCCTTGATGAGCTCCCGCACCGCGTCCGCGTGGAAGAACGTGTTCGCATCTGTCAGGACCACGATTTCACCCCGGGCCTGGGATACCAGGTCGTTCAGGACACAGGCCTTCCCTCTTCGTCGCCCAAACTTAACGAGGCGGATCCCACATGCCTGATAGGTCTCGACGATCTCGCACGTTCGGTCCGTGGATCCGTCGGATCCCACCAGGATCTCGAGACGTTCCCGCGGGTAAACAAGATGCAGGAAGTTTTGCATGCGCTCGGCGATGACCCGTTCTTCGTTATATGCGGAGAGAAGGATGCTGACGTGCGGCCACTCAGTCGGCTCGCTTCTTCGGTCATCCGCTTGGGGCATGAACCGGTTTAGCAACCAAAGGAGCGCAGGATATCCCACATACGTGTAGAGCAAGAGCCCGAACGAGGTCAGCGTGAGGACAACAGCCAGCTTCTCATCGCCCATGCATCACCTCATTCAACCGGCCAGGATCATCAATTTCCGACGCGGGCAGGGACACTCTCCACTAGCTTGGAGATATACTCCACTCGCTCTAACCATGTCTCTTTACAGACCGTCTCCATCCTCTGCCGTGCCGAGGCCTCGCTGGTGTCCCGCACCGCTGCTTCCAACTGATTCGCAAACTCCTCCGGCGTCCCTCCGACCCGCACCACGCTGGCATAGGGTCTGACTTCAGGCAGTGGAGTCGCCACGACAGGCAAGCCCGCTGCCAGGTATTCGCGGAGCTTGATCGGATTGACGTTCTCGGTCAGACGGTTGACCTTGAACGGCAGCATGGCGGCCGTGAAGCCCTTGGCGAAGCCGGGCAGGGCTTCGTACGGCCGCTGACCCACCAGGTGAACATTAGGCAGTCGCTGCAGCTCACGACACTCCACAGCCACCTTCCCGACCAGAACGAACGACCACCCAGGATGATGCCAGGCCGCATGCCGGATCACATCCTGATCGATCCATTCATGGATAAGCCCCCAAAAACCGATGATTGGACGCGGGAGGCCGTGCAGCTCCCGCGCCATGGCAGTCGTCTCGCTCCGAGCCTGCGCAAAGTGCTCGCCGTCCACGCCGTGCGGGATCAGGTACGTTCGGGAGTGCAGCGGCCGCTTGCTGGCATACAAGGCCTCGGCCGAGACCAGGACCAGGTCGCTCTGCGCGATAAGGTCTTCTTCCATCTCCCGCATGAGTTTCCCATCGAGGAAACTGAATGCCGACCACTCGTCCACACAATAATAGACAACCTTCTCAGGCCGCAGGTGGCGAATCAGCGAAGCTGCCGTTGGGAGCTTTACCCATATCTGGAATCTTTCCATACCCAGCTTCCTCGCTTGGGTCCGGATATAACGGCTCAGCAGCCAGGCATTTGCCGCCCTAACTCCAGGGACGTTATGAAATGGAATCACAAGAGGTGTTAGGACGTGTAGGTTATCATTGATCGCGGCTAGGCCCTGAAGGAACTGACGCACTTTCTTGATCATGCGCGAGGCGTCATGCGCTGTAACTCGGGGGCTACGTAAGCCGATCGAATTGACCCACAATACCCGATTGCAGCGCGCCAGAATCTTCATTACTTGATGCGTGCTCGTGGGATCAGAATCCCAATCATTGGCAAAGCATATAATATTTTGGCCGGACATCATGGCTGCACCTTGAATATCTGAAACCAATTCTCCAGGACCAAGAGGCCCCACAACTCATTGCTCAAATCGACTCTTCCGCTTGTGTGCCATTTCAACATTTTCCCGATATAGTCCGTACTTAAGTACGCTCCCGCCTTAGACTGTGGGCTCAGCAACATACTCGCGGTCAGATCGTAGAGCCCATTTCGGAGCCAGTCCGCGACAGGCACCGGGAAGCCCTTCTTAGTCCTATAGATGACGTCGCGAGGCAGATACCGAGCCATCGCTTTTTTGAGGAGGTACTTCGTCTCCCCGCCTCGGAGCTTGAAAGAGATCGGCAGTCTGGCCGCAAACTCGACCAACCGGTGGTCGAGAAAGGGTACTCGCAGCTCCACGGAGGCCGCCATCGTCATCTTGTCTGCCTTGATCAGCAGGTCATCGGGCAGCCAGGTCTTCGTGTCCACGTACAGCATACGGTTCAAAGCCGCCGCGGTCCTGACCCGATCGTAGTACCCGCCGTACGTGTCCGTGAGAAACGCCTCCGCCCCAAGAACCGGCCCGGCGCTCCCCTGAAGGAGTTGCCCTTTGCGGCCGTTCAGAAAATGCCCGGAGACGCCCCGGTAGCGTGCTTCAAGCGGCTCTCCCACTGCTCGGAGGTACGGCGCGAGCTTGTTGCCGCGGCACAAGGGGACGAGACCCCGACTGAGCACGCGCGCCATTGGCAACATCGCTGAGGCCTGCAGCCGATTCAGGACTTCCATCCTCTTGTAGATGGGATACCCGGCGAAGATCTCATCGGCCCCTTCACCCGAATGGAGCACCGTGGCCCACTCCTTGGCGTAACGGGCCAAAAAGTAGAGCGGAATGCAGGCCGGATCGCCCACCGGCTCGTCGAGGTGCCAGACGAGGCGAGGAATCCAGTCGGCGAAGTCCTTGGCGAGCAACGTGAGCTCGCGATGATCGGTCTCCGCATGGCGGCTGAGGCAGCGCGCGTAGTCAAACTCGTTGATGCCATCGGCCTGGTGGTATCCCACCGTAAACGTGGCTACCGGCTCCTTGAGAATCTCGCGGAGGATGGCCACCACGCTGCTCGAGTCGACTCCCCCGCTGAGGAAGACGCCATAGGGCACCTCGGTCATCAAATGGCTTTGACAGACCTCGAACAGGAGGCCTTCCAGTTCTTCCAGCACCCGAGACTCGTCTCTGGGCTCTTCCGAGTACGCCAAGTCCCAATACTGCCGTACCGCGATCCGATCACCTTGAGCCGTCAAGGTATGGCCGGGCTGTAGCTTGAAAATGCCCTTGAACATGGTCTTTGGTCCCGGCACGTACCGCAAGCTCAAGAACGCGTCCAGGGCGTCAAGATCCACGCGCCGCTCGACCCCCGGCACTGTCAAGATCGCCTTGATTTCCGAGGCGAAGATTATCTGGCCGCGCTGGACGGTGTAGTAGAGCGGCTTGATCCCGAGTCGGTCCCGTGACAGCACCAGGCGCCGGCGTGGCCCATCCCACAGCGCGAACGCGAACATCCCCGTCAACTGCGCTTCAAAATCATCTCCGTATTCTTCATAGGCGTGGATGATGGACTCGGTGTCCGAGTGGGTCCGGAAGACATGGCCCTTGGGTTCAAGGGCCTCGCGGAGGTCGCGGTGATTGTAGATTTCCCCGTTGAAGACGAGGACGATCGAACTGTCCTCATTAAACATGGGCTGATGTCCGCCCTTGACGTCAATGATGCTGAGACGCCGGTGCGCTAGTCCGACAGGACCGAAGGAAAAAAATCCTTCGTCATCCGGCCCGCGGTGCGCCATGACGTCGGCCATCTGCTTGAGCTGGGCCGGATCAACCGGCTGTGAATCGCGGTAGTTGTAGATTCCGGCTATCCCACACATCGGGTCAGTTCCTCGGAAGCCGGATCCTGGCCCAGTTCTTGGTGATCGTGAAGACCAGGAAAATCTCTAGCTTATCCATGACCGAAAGGTCTTTCTGGTTCCAGAGTTCCGCGTAGCGCTTCAAGGTCTCATCTCCAGTCAAACGGCCCAGCACCGAAAGAAGGAGACAATTCAAGTTGTGATAGTGAGGAGGACAGAGGTAACCATGGGAACCGTACCAGCTCCACTTGTTGCGGTAATTCCAAAATTCCAGCCTATGCTTAAGCCCGCCGATCCCGTCAGCAAATAGCTGGGAAATCCTGGGGTCGCAGGTTTCTACAGAGATGTCGTAAAGTCCGAGAAGGCTGAAAAGAAAGCCGTCCAAAACCCTTGGCAGAGGATACGCGGGGTATTCTTCATAGAGCACGTACCCCCTTTCTAAGGTACGGACCCCTCCATCTTCTACATTCTTTTCGAAGACCCTGGTAGCCGCACGACAGATATCGAGCAGGTGCTCATGGCCGGTAATTCTATAGCCGCGGACCAGTGCGCTCATTGCGAGCCCCTGTGCCATGGCACAGACCCACGGGGCTTTGAGCAAACAATAACCTTCCTGCCAATCGAATGTATAAGGCCAGATTACTGAGCCACCGTGACCCGGGACTCCACCAGTAACGAGCCAGTCCACTTGTTTCAAAAACGTGTCACAGCCTGCCGAATCCAGGCCCCGCAAAAAGCGCTCCAAGCTTACGAGCCCGTACCAGGCAATGTAAGCAGGATTGTAAGTCTCCCCAAAATGCCTGGACCGATGTAACGGAACCCCCTGAAGATTGAGAACCATGGCATCGAAGAACAAGCTGTGGCTGTAAATGTAATAGTGACGCGATTCCCTGGGACCCGCGGCCGGAACTGTCTCCATAGGGTAGTTGAATCGAAAGCCTAGAATCTCTCTCCGGAGTGCTTGGGTAGCCCACCAAACAGCTTTCATAGACCGAAGCATCCTAGGAGGGGTACCCCCTAGACGGCTTTCTAGAGTCTCGATGCTGATTGTGGTCATTTCTTCTCCACCAGCCAGTTCTCAATCGCTAGTGTCGTGAGTCCCGAGCGATCGAACACATCCAACGAGTCCCATGGGCTGCTGGCGATTGGGAAACCATGCAGGTTAAAAGAGGTGTTGAGAAGCCCCCCAATCCCGGTCAGCCTCTCAAACTCTTTTAAGATTGCGTGGTATCTTGGATTCCACATGCGCTCTACCACCTGCGGTCTGACTGTAAAATCGTATGGGTGGATCGCAGCAGTTAATTCCCGTCGCCGCTCGGAGGTGTCAAATGTGAGAATCATGTATGGCGCAGGCACTCTCTTAGGATTTACGATGTAGTCTGATGCGCGCTCACCTAGTAGGGACGGAGCAAACGGCATCCAGAAGTCCCGGGCCTTGATCGCTTCGTTGATAATGCGAATTACTCGAGGGTCGCTGGGATTGGCCAGGATCGAGCGATTGCCGAGGGCTCGGGCGCCGAACTCCTCGCGGCCGGCATGGCGTGCCACCACACATCCCTCGGCCAGTCGCTCGGCAACCTTGTGTTCGATGTTTTTGACCCACTGGAATTGGACAGGCGCCCGAAACCTGAATGTTCGCAACGCATCTTCAACTTCAGCATCGGAAAATTGAGGTCCCCAATAGAGATCTCGTAGCGGGGCCATCTTGTGAATTCCAGCCTTCTCTGCATAAATGCAATATGCCGCACCCATGGCATTGGTTTCGTCGCCGCAGGAAGGATAGATGAAAAGCTCTTCGACCTCGGGAAGTTCCATGATGAGCTTGTTCACCTTGACGTTCATGAATATTCCACCCCCCAGGGCCACGCGGCGTACTCCCGTTTCTCGCACACAGTTACTTACCCACTGTGTGAGGATCGTCTCCGTAAATCGCTGCAGCCCGCCTGCAATCCAGTCAAAGCGCTCGCGCTCCAGTAGGCTTCTGAAAAATCGGTACGAGTAATATGTCTCCGGGCATCGTTCAGTCTTCTCCCAGCCTAGTGGTTGGCGGGGGTTGAAGCGGATTAGTCCCATAAACTTCTGAAACACTCGCTCCGCGCCTTTAGGATCTGCATAGGGTGCGAGCCCCATGACCTTGTATTCGTGCTCCAGAGGGACCATGCCCATAAGAAAGGTCACCATGGCATAGATGTTGCCCAACGAGTGCGCCATGGGGATCTGGTGGAGGCGCTCAAGCCGACCCTTCCGGCCAATGCTGACCGACGCACAGACGCCATCCCCAGATCCATCTGCAGTCAGCACCAAGATATCATCGTAGAAATTAGCCAGCCCATAGTACGCTGCCGATGCATGCGCGGTATGATGCTCCACAAACACAATCCGCTCCCTCGGAAATCCTAAGGCTAGGAGCTCTTTCACGCGGTCATCCTGACGTCGGCTGCGAATTCGCTCCAACATTCCGAGGGACTTCGCACCTGCCCGAATCATCCGCTTCAGCTTGCGTTGCGCGGTCTTATCCCAATCATTATTCCGTTCGTACTCTTCCAGGAGTTGCTCGCGCGTCATGGGGAAAGCAGCGTGGTAGCCGTTGATGGCTGCCCAGTCGACTCGCCCTGGCGAAATGCCAGCGGTCTTCAAAACAAAGTCGATAGCCTGAGTCGGCATGCCTGACCAGTTCTTAACTCGGCGTAGCCGCTCCTCCTGAACCGCAGCGATGATTTGGCCGTCTTCGTAAAGGCAAGCTGCCGCGTTATGCCCGTCATTGATTCCTAAGACTCTCACGAGATCCTACCTTTCTGCCCGTTCGTCGACATTGCCCTTGGCTACCGACTCATCCTGTTGGTGCTCATCAGTTCCACCAACGAGTTCGTTGTAGAGACTGAGGAGACGACCTGCGGTATTGGTCGGGTTGCCTTCCCCTGCTTTAGCAGATACCTCACCGATGTGATTCAGCGTGTGTTCAAGCTTGGCCACCAAATCCTGGACCTCGCCTTTCCGGAACGTGATGACGCCCTCCGGCCGATAATCCGTATCACTGGCCACGACTGGAACACCAAGGGCCAGGGCTTCCCTTACCGAATTTGAATCCCCATCAAAATAGGTAGGTCGAACAAACGCTGTGAGGCTTTTCATTACTCCAAGCACAGCATCATGTGGCAGCGGGCCAGTGAACATCACCTGGTCACGAATCGATCCGAAGCCATTGATCTGGCATTCCACGTCCTGGCGCGGACCCACGAGGACAAGCCCGACCCGAGGGTAGGCGTTCCGCAGCTCCTCCAGTCCCGCGAGGAGAAGCGGCACCCCATACTCGGGCTCGAGGGTTCCCCGTTTTGGTACAGAGACCGTGGCGCCTAGTACAGGAAAATGATCCTTCAGGAAGGCTTGAATGGGGACAGGGACAGGCGCTGGGTTTATGGAGTTCAGTCCTAGAAATCCCGGCACGATCGCAACCTTGTGAGGGGCAGCCCCGAATCGAACCAGCGCTTGTCGCATCCGCTCGTTCCGACAAATCAGCCGCCCACCGAGCACGACCGTCGCCCGGATGAGCAGGCGCACCAGTGAGCCGGCGTTGACGACGTAGTCCGGCGCATGACCGGACCCAAAGGCCAGAATCGTCCGCCGGCCATGGCCTACCCCCGCAAGCGCACAGAACAAACTGCACAGCCAGCTCTTGAGGTTGTGTCCGTTCGTGAAGAGGTGCACGAGGTAACCCTGCCTGGCGAACTGCGACACCTTCTTCACAAAATCCCACGGGCCCTTCACCGGAATGCAGCCCGTGATCTTGGCGGTCCGCAATTCTCCGATATTCAACACCACACATTCGCAGGAACCGACCTGGGTCAGGTAGCGCTGCCATTCATAAATCTGAACAGCCAACCCGCCGTAAGGCGGTGGGTAAGGTCCGACCAATAGGACTTTCAACCTGGTCCCTGAAACCTTCCCCATCTTCTCCCAAACCTTGTCGTTGCCACGTAGATTCAGCACTCTCTTACACCACCTTTTTACCTGCTCTTAACCAGCCTTTCCCGTGCTTCTTATAGACGTGCCTTAGTGTCTGTGGAGCTTACATTGCCGAGGACCCTTTCCCGAGAAAGGCAACCCCACCGCGCAACAGCTCCACGGGAGCATGGTGGTCTTCGGCCCGTACCACGGAAAGGCCACGATGTTTTCCGGAAAGCGCTCACCTGCCAATCGGAGCCGGCTCAACCTTGCCATCGCGTTGGTCGTCACCGCAGCCTGCTTCACGGTCCCGGTGTCCCCTCAATCGGCAGCGCCGCCTCCACCTTCCACTGGTTTTATGGTCACTGCATCCCAGTTCCCTCCGGTCAGCGGCGCCGTCGTGCTGACCGCCTCGGGGTTCAGTACCACAAACCTCGTGGGCGTCCAGTTCGTGATTGATGGGCTCATACCTGCTGGGTACGCCGGTGCCGGCAGCGCACTACCCCCTTATTACGGCTATCCTTTAAATGCCGAGATCACCACCGGGTTCAGTGGCGGTTCTGTGCAGACGACCTGGGCGGCGTCCATTGAGAAGAATGGCGCGCATCGCCTGGCGGCGGTCGCGCGCTACGCCGATGGCTCGAAGATCGTCTCCTCCGATCTCAACCTGACCGTGAGTAACCCCGACTTCTACAACCGGCAGCTTTACGTCGATTCGGCCATTGGCAATGATGCCAACGATGGTTTAGCCGCAACGGTCGGGGGCGGGCATGGACCGTGGCGCACGCTTCAAAAGGCCGCAAATTCCGTCGTGGCGGGAGATACCGTCTATATCAAGGGCACGTTTGCGGGAGACCCTGCTGGGACTATGAATGTGCTGAATGTCAACGGCACGGCAGCACAACCCATCAAATTCACCTCGACGGCGGGCCAGCAGGCGACGCTCAGCGGCGGCCTGACGAGTTCCGGCAAGATGATTTATAACGAAATGGCCACTGGCACATCGAGCTATCTGCTCATTGATAACTTGCATCTGACCAATGCGATTGCCTACGAGCCTGTGATCGCATTTCGTGATTCGGATCACCTCGTCATCAGTAACATTCTGATCGACGGGGGCAGTAATGGCACGATTCGCGGCATCCGGTTCAGGACCACCTCCGATTCCATCATTCGCGATGCGCAGAACATTGCGGTGGGGGCCGTCACTGGGGTCAATGCCGGCAACAATGGGGATGGCATCCTGATTAATTATGGCAGTCAGCGCAATCGCATCATCAACAATGCCATCGGAGACAGTAGCCATGTGGGCATCACGATCGGGCTCCGGGGCACGGGCGGCGCGCTCGATGGGCCGACCGACCCTGCGTACTATAACGTGGTGGCCTTTAACGTCTGCCACAACCACTTTGCGCGGTGCATTAGCACGAATCAATCAGGACTGTACACACTGATTGAATACAACACCATGGCCGATGCCGTGTCCGTCACGGGCACGGCGGCGATCAACTCGCCGGATCTCCTTGGGGTGAACTCGTCCAATAACACCATCCGCTTCAATCAGTTGTACGGAGGGCGCGGGACGGTCGCGATCCTCTTGGCCTCGTATGAGTTAAATTTCAGTCAGATTGCGTCGTTCAACGAGATTTATAACAATGTCGTCTACGACAACGCGGGGCAAGCGTTTAGCTTCTCCGACAGCAGCGGGCTCCTATCCCAACACAACAAGATTTACAACAACATCTTTTTTCATAACACGGGAATCAGTCCTAACAGTCCGGCAGGAACGACGCCGCAAAGCAATGTCTATCACTTTAACAATACCGTCGATTGGGTGGCAGGCGCCTACGGCTACAACGAGGTGCGCAACAACATCTTTCTCCGCAACACAGGCACGGCCGGAGAGATGACCATCACCAAGGAGAGAAACAGCTCCGCCGGCGGCTATTGGGACATCGAGAACACCATCGCCCAGATCCAGAGCGATCCCAATCTTGGCCAGTATTGGTCGGGCAATATCGAACTCGACCCGCTCTTTGTCAACGCGGCGGGCGCAGACTTTCATCTGCAACCTGGGAGCCCCGCGATTCAGGCGGGCAAGATCATTCCTGGCTACCCGTACACCGGCGTGGGGCCCGATATGGGCGCGTTTTCGTCCGGCGGCACACCCCCCTCTTCCACTGACACCACACCTCCGTCTGTTTCCCTGACCGCTCCGTCCAATGGAGCGACGGTCTCCGGGTCTTCCGTGACAGTCTCAGCCAATGCCACGGACAACGTTGGTGTAGCAGGCGTCCAGTTCAAGTTGGATGGCTCTAACACCGGCTCCGAAATCACCTCCGCTCCTTACAACTACATCCTGAACACCACCCTGGTGGCCAACGGCACTCACACCCTGACCGCGGTGGCCCGCGATGCCGCCGGGAATCTGGCCACCTCAGCAAGCGTGACGGTTACAGTCTCGAATACCACTTCACCACCGCCTCCGCCGTCAGGGCCTTTCTCAGTGTCGCCCAGCAGCCTGTCCTTCGGATCGGTCGCCATCGGAACCACCAGCGCTGAGGGGCATGTGGTGGTCACCAATACGAGCGCGACGGGCGCCTCGCTGACCAGCGTCGCCCTGACCGGCCCGTTTGCCCTCTCGAGGAACTTCTGTTTGGCCAATGGGACGTGGAACGGCATTCTGGCGCCGGGCACACATTGCGATATCTCTGTCGTCTTTGCTCCGACATTAGCAGGGAACGCGACGAGCACGCTGACGCTCAATGCGGCGGGAAGCTCCTATGCGGTGGGGCTCTCCGGCACTGGCTCTGCGCCACCCGACACCACACCACCGTCTGTTTCCCTGACCGCTCCGTCCGCAGGGGCGACGGTCTCCGGCACGATCACGGTCTCGGCCAGCGCTAGCGACAACGTGGGCGTCGTGGGGGTGCAGTTTAAGCTCGACGGGGCCAACCTAGGAGCCGAAATCACCACGGCGCCGTATACCCTCTCGTGGAATACCACCACCGCCACCAATGCGGCGCATACCCTGACGGCCGTCGCGCGCGATGCCGCCGGGAACACCGCCACCTCCGCCGCGGTCAGCGTGACGGTGGATAACGCGCCGCCCACGGTCTCGCTCACGGCGCCCACCGCGGGGCGGTCAATCAAGGGCACCATCACAGTCTCGGCCTCGGCCTCAGATAATGTCGGCGTCGTCGGGGTGCAGTTTCTGCTCGATGGGGCCAACCTCGGCGCGGAAGTGACCACGACGCCGTATGCAGTTTCCTGGAACACCACCACCGTCACCAA
>VBOF01000233.1 GCA_005877855.1 Nitrospirota bacterium
CTTCGGGATCTGCGCCGCCCGGCTGGCTTCGCACAGGTCGCGCCACGTCTTCGAATCAAAGTTATGCAGCTTCTCGAACGCAAAGCCACGACCCAGGCCAGGCGCGATGTGCCGCGCCAGGAGGACGGCTTCCATCAGGATCGTGGCGCCTCCGCACATGGGATCGAGCAACGCTTGCTCCGGCGTCCACCCGGACAGGCGCAGGATGCCTGCCGCCAGGTTCTCGCGGAGCGGCGCCTCGCCGCTCGCCTTGCGCAATCCACGCTTGAACAACGGCTCGCCCGATGTGTCGAGGTACAGAGTCACGTGGTGAGCGTCCAGAAAGGCATCAATGCGGATATCGGGTTGGCGGGTGTCCACGCTGGGCCGAGCGCCGGTGGCCGCACGGAACTTGTCGCAGACGGCGTCTTTGATCTTGAGCGTGACATAATCAAGGCTCGTGAGCGGGCAATGTTGCGCGCTGACCTTGAGCTTGATCGTGCGACTGGATGAAAACCAATCTCGCCAGGGCAGGTCATAGGCCGCCTGATACACGTCCTGCTCGGTCCGGTAGGGACCATGAAAGACGAGCCAGAGTACCCGGCTGGCGATCCGGCTTTCCAGATTGACCCGGTAGCAGAGGCTGAACGCACCCTTGAACCCGACGCCCCCGGCGGTCGCCGCGATGTCTCGCGCGCCCAACTCCTCCAACTCGGCAGCGAGCACACCCTCCAGCCCGCGCGGGCACGGCGCGAAGAAGGTATGGTATGGGGCGGCGCGTCCTGTCACTGTGTGTTCACCTGTGCCATAATCCGGCCATGAACTTCTGCAGCCATTGCGGGTCGCCGGTCTCGCGGAAAGTTCCGCCCGGCGACACGCTGCCCCGCTTCGTGTGCGACGTCTGCCAGGCCATCCATTATGAAAATCCCAAGATCGTGGCCGGGTGCATCCCTGAGTGGGAGGACCAGATCCTCCTCTGCCGGCGGGCCATCGAGCCGAAATACGGCCTGTGGACGG
>VBOF01000234.1 GCA_005877855.1 Nitrospirota bacterium
CGTCGAGATCACCTCGCTTTTCGCCGTCTTCAGCATCCCGCATATCAGCCAGGTCTATATGATCTTCCGCGGCAAGATGCGCGCCCCCTCCTTCGGCCCCAGCGCCGAGAGCCTGGAGGTCCAGCTTTTCAAGCACGCGGACATCCCCTGGAACTCGTTGGCCTTCTCCGTCATTCACGAAACCCTGCAGCGCTACGTCCAGGACCGGAGCCGGGGCAGCTTCCAGGTCCACCTGGGGGTGGTGCCGCCGAAGCGTAAATGAAATGCGCGATCCGGGCAAGGAAGGTTTTTTCGTTGCAAGCGACCTGAACGGTTTATAATGGGCGAAACGGCCCGGCAGGAGAGCAACCCCCGCACGGAAAGGAGGCCCGCTGATGCTCCTCGAAGTCATGTTCGTGGCCTGGTTGTCCGCACAGATGGACTCCCGGGACTGTTTCATCTTTGGAGAAGTGTCCGCCACCGAGGAGCAGGTCTTCGATCTCCAGGCGACCGGCTGCCCGATCAAGATTGAACGCAAGGGCAAGCTCATCAAGCTGACGTCGCCCAAGTACATCGTCGAGATCACCATACCCGATGCCGCCGGCACCCAGAAGTTCCTGTACCAGTGGGGCCAATCCGAGGCGACGATCGGCGATCGGACAGTCCAGATCGCGTACCGCGAGGTGGGAGGAGGGTGAGGGCGGGACGCACATGAGACGGCGTCACAGTTTCGTGTGGGCGTGGGGGCTATTTCTCATCCTCTGCTTCGCCGCCGGCTGCAATTCCGGCTACTCCTGAGAACGCCGGCCCGACGGCCATTACGGTGGCGCCTGAGATGCTCACCCTCGGTCGCGCACTGCCCTCCGCGGCTTCATGAAAATCGCCACGTTCAACGTCAACTCCCTCCGTAAGCGCCTGCCCCTCGTGCTGGACTGGCTCCAGCGCCACAAGCCGGATGTGCTGTGCCTGCAGGAGACCAAGGTACAGGACGCGGACTTCCCCTCGTTGGCGCTCGCCTCAACCGGTTACCATGTCACGTTCCGCGGCGTGAAGTCCTACAGCGGCGTCGCCGTGCTAAGCCGCACCGAGCCGGAAGCCGTCTCGTATGGGCTGGACGACGGCGGCAGCCCCGACGAGGAGCGGCTCCTCCGGGTCGTCGTCCGAGGGATTCCGATCATCAACACCTATGTTCCCCAGGGCTTCGAGTTGGACTCACCCAAGTACGCCTACAAGCTCAAATGGTTTAACCGGTTGAGCAAGTACTTCCAGAAGCATCTCACTCCCACCAAGCCGGCGATCTGGTGTGGGGACATGAACGTGGCGCCGACGCCGATCGATGTGCACAGCCCGGAGAAACACCTCAAGCACGTCTGCTATCACGAGGACGCACGGAAGGCCTATCAGGAGACGGTCTCCTGGGGCTTCGTGGACGTCTTCCGCAGGCTCTATCCCGACCGCCAGCAATACACCTTTTGGGACTACCGCAAGCCGAGCTCGCTGGACGCCAACAAAGGGTGGCGCATCGACCACATCCTCGCGACCCCTTCCCTGGCCGAGCACTGCATGAAGTGCGACGTGGATGTCGAACCGAGGCGGGACCCGAACCCGTCCGACCACACGTTTCTCTGGGCCGAGTTTGCGATGTAGCCGCCGAGACGCGGCGTCGACACACTTACTGCTTGCGTCTGCCCGGTGCCTGTGCTAGCATGTGGGCGTGTTTCATCGTTGAAGGGGTCTAGCGGTGAAACGCCGAAAATGGTAAGACCTCATCGCGATTGTGCCTTGCAGTAGGGATCCGATCGGAAAGCCTGCCCGGAAAGACGCCTGCATCTGTGCGCCTTCGGTGCTCTCCTTGTCACCCTCGTTCCTTACTCCCAAGACCGCATCGCATCAGTAAAGGAGGTACCCGATGGGTACGAAGTTGTATGTGGGCGGCCTGCCCTATTCATCCACCGAGCAACAGCTTCAGGAGCTGTTCTCACAGCAAGGGTCGGTGACGTCGGTCAAGATCATCACGGACCGGTACACCGGCCAGTCTCGCGGCTTCGGATTCGTGGAGATGGCAACCACTGAAGCGGCCCAGAAGGCGATTACCGCGCTGAACGGCACTCAACTGGACGGCCGGACGCTCACGGTGAACGAGGCCAAACCCCAGGAGAAACGAACCGGTGCCGGGGACCGGGGCGGACGCGGCGGACGTTGGTAAACGTTTAGATATCGCCGACCTCAGAAAATAAGGCAGGGACGCCCGGAGGCGGCGGCGTCCCTGCCTCCTTCTTCAATGGACACGCTGACAAGCCCGGGAGGTTCCCATCGGTAGACCAGGAAAAGCAACACTCGCGAAACGCGATCGTGAAAAGGCCAAGCTCGCCAAGCAGAAGCAAAAAGAGGAACGCCGGGCGCAGCGGAAAGCGGAAAAGGCGGCTCTACCCAGGCCGAAGGCGAAGGATGGGGAAGACCCCGACCTCGCCGGCATGCGACCGGGACCGCAAGAACCTCTCTTCTAAACCATGCCCGTCCTCCTGCGACTCAGCGCGTTTGTCTTCACGCTTGCATGGGGGGCCGCCACGCTCGCGTGGGCAGAGGCGGACTTTCAGAAAGGGCTCGCAGCCTATAAGGCCGGCGATTTTGCCGCCGCGTTGAAGGAGTGGCGGCCGCTGGCGGAACAAGGGCTCCCGAAGGCCCAGCACAACCTCGGCGTGATTTATTACAACGGCCGCGGCGTCCCCCTGAACTACGCCGAGGCTCTCCGGTGGTATCGACTCGCGGCCGATCAGGGATTCGGCCTAGCCCAGTACAACCTGGGGGCAATGTACGCAGAAGGCCGTGGCGTGAAGCAGGACTATGTTCAGGCTCATATGTGGTACAGTCTCGCCGGAACGCATGGGGATCGAAAGGGATTGAGCGGCCTGGATGACTTAGAAAAAAAGATGACCGCTGCCGACATCGCCACGGCTCAAAAATTAGCCCGCGAGTGGAAGCCGAAGAAGAAGTGAAGACAGGCCCTCCGGACCCAATCGCTTTCGCAGTGTCATGCCGAGTTGGTCGGCAGCCCCGCGGAAGGTTTGCTCGCCCAGAGCCTTATACGGATCCCCTTTCACGACGGTGAAGGGCCCGCCGAAGGTGAAGTTTCGGTAATAGAGGCGCGGATAGCTGATCCGTTCAACGTAGTCCAGAGCCTCCGCCATCACGTAATCGTCTTCCCCGGATTCAGTCATCAGTACCCGGCCTGTGGGGACCTCCACAAGGGCTGCATCCATCCGGACGTAGAGCTGATGCTCCATGATCGGCCAGAACCGAAGCTTACTCGCGGACCGCGACTTTTGGATCATGAGATTCGGCGACGCCTGTATGTCCTTCTGCAACCGTTCTGCGACGGCTTGCAGCGTGTCCCGTGACGGCGTCGTGGGCTTGCCCATCTCGTCTTCCGGCAGAACCATAACCAAGCCTGCGTTCAGCGGCAGAGCGACCGGTTGGGCGCTATCCGAGGGCGGTTGAAAACCGGAGAGATACTCAGTGATGCGGTCTGATGACGTTGCGCAGGCCCACAGGCTCAACAGGGCCACCATGCTTCCCACCATCAAGCGGATTTTCATGAACATGTTCTCTCTCCCCGTCATCCCCTATAGTACACCAATCATCGCGCCAACGGGGGCGGCCCGTTGCGTTCCCGCAAGGCGCTTCGTATAATACGGCCCCCCATGAGTGCGTCGCCGCTGATTTTCCAGAAGAACGTCCTCATCGAGAAGCACCAGCTCGAGGGCAACGACCCGCCAGGCCGGTATTTCAGCCGCATCGTGTTGATCACGCGCACCGCGACCGGCTACACGGCCAAGGTCCAGTATGAATCCGTGATCGCTGAAACTCCCTCCCTGCCGACCATCGCCGAGGCCATCCGACACGTGGCCGGCCAGCTCCAGAAGATCGGATTCACGAGGCTGCGGACGCGCTTGAACTTCCGCGGCAAGAAGTACTACGCCGAGAAAGAGCCCTGGGTGGACTACCCGGATTCCGCCTAGATCAGCCCGCTCCTTTCAGTCCGCACACGTGCTAAGATTTGACTCGTATGCCTTTGGCCCGGTTTCATCCGATCATCGCGGAGTGGTTCCGCGCGCGCTTCGGCTCGCCCACCGATGTGCAGGCCCGAAGCTGGCCGGCGATCGCGCCGGGCGAAGACGTCCTGATCGCAGCGCCCACCGGCTCCGGCAAAACGCTCGCCGCCTTCCTCTCCTGCCTTGATGCCCTGTTCAAGCAGGCGCTCGCCGGCGGCCTCGAAGACCGCACGCAGGTCGTGTACGTCTCCCCGCTCAAAGCGCTCAGCAACGACATCCAGAAGAACCTGCACCAGCCCCTGACCGAAATTTCTGAGCGGGCCCAGGCAGCGGGGCTCCCGCGGCCGGAGATCCGCGTGGCGGTCCGCACAGGCGACACGCCGGGCCCGGCACGACAGCAGATGGTCCGGCGGCCACCGCACATCCTGATCACGACGCCGGAATCTCTCTACCTGCTGCTCACGGCCGAGAAGAGCCGCCGGATGCTGCACGACGTCCGCACCGTCATCGTGGATGAAATTCACGCCGTGGCGCCGAACAAGCGGGGCGCGCACTTGGCGCTGTCATTAGAGCGACTCGACGCCGTCGCGCACGCCAGACCGGTCCGCATTGGCCTTTCGGCTACGCAA
>VBOF01000003.1 GCA_005877855.1 Nitrospirota bacterium
CCCTCCTGTATCTGAGCCCCATCCTGACCGCGGGCGTCTTGCGTTGGAAGACGGGGCTAGCCGCACCGGCCGGAGTCAACTATCGCGGGAGGGGGCCCCGCGTCTCCACCCGCAAAGCGGGTACCCGGCCCTCCGGTACCCACCCGACCCAACCCACGCTCGTCGGGTTTAGCCTCCTGTACCTCGTCGTGTTCGCACTGGCCGTGCAATTCAGCGACTTCAGGGAGGCCAGGTACTACGTGCCCGCCTATCCCTTCCTGTTCTTGTTCGTCGCCTACTCGCTGGTGCGCTGTCAGGACCTGGTCCCCCGTGTCCAGCGGCAGATCCAGACCGTCTTTCTGGCCAGCGTGGTCGTGTTAGGACTGGGAGCGCACGCGCCACTGTTCTCCTTAGACCGGCCAGGCTATGCCCTCTCCGCCAAGGGCTATTCCTACGCCTTCCTGCCATGGATCTATTGGGAGACTCACGCACCGGCGGGCGCGGGGCGGGGCGATCGCGAGTTCCTCCTCGAAGTGGTGCAGCGGCCCTTCCTCTCCGATATTCTCCCCAAACTATCTGGCGAAGATCAACGGGACCTTTCCCGTGCGATCGCGCCGCTGCTCGCCAGGGCGGTCCCGTTGAACGGACATGCGGAGGACTTCGCCCGGATCGAGCGGTTGGTTCCTCCCGATTTCGACAAACACTTCTACTATCGGTTGGGAAGGGAGGCTGTGCGCCGGCATCGCAGCGAGTTGCCCAAGGCGGTGGCGGCGGTGGAGTTTGTCCGTCACCGCTCGCCCACGGCGCATCACCTCGCCTTGGTCGGCATCTACCGCTCTTGGCCCAACCTTGCTTCCCTCGACGTGAGCCCTGAAGCGCTCGCCAACGCACCGGCCGACGTGACTCCCGAAGGGTTCCCGCATTACTGGCGCGCCGTTGGCCATCTGGCGGGCCGGTACTGGTACGAGAAGGATCAATCCCTGAGCCGTCTCAACGCCCAGCTGCAAGTGTTCGTGCCAGGGCTCGATCCGTCGGTGCAGCGATTTGTCCTCCAAGGCATCGGGCAAGCCCTGTTTGCTACTCTCAGTGCGGATGATTGGGTCCTGGCTGCCGAGCTGGAGCGCTTCCCCCACGCCTATCAAGACGGCCTCATGGAGGGCTGGGGGATGGCACTGGGCGAAGACGCGCTCTTTTCCCCATATCTCTGGGAAGGTCATGAGAGACTATTGTGGAGAGCAGCGACGAAGGGCTTCTCAGCGAAGAGTCTCGTGTCCATTCAGCGGGGGAAAGCGCAATTTGAGGCGCTCTTCGAGGGCCCGGCCACGCACGCGCTGGCGCCGCTTCTACGCCCATGATGGTGTCGTCAGGCAACGTGCCAGTGAGTACGGGAGGGGCGCGTCGGGTACCCGTTGCTCCCCCAAATGCAACGGGTGATGGGCCTCCGCTTGCCATAACGGGGTCTCTGAGCGGATTCCTGCTGCTGTTCGTCGCGAGCCGTCTCCTGTACCTCGTGCTGATCGATCCAAGCCATCTGTCCCCCGACCTAGACGACGAACTGCACGTGGGTACCATGGCTCACGAACTCGTCACGGGCCCCACACTACCCTTCACCGAGTACCGCGTATCTAACTGGATGTTAGGAACTTTGGTGATGGGGACCCTCGCCGCCGGCTTCTTCCTGCTGTTCGGGCCGACCCTGTTCGCCCTGAAGCTTGCGCCGCTGTTGGTGTCCACGCTCACGCTGGTCTTCTGGTACCGGACCATCCAGCGATATGCCGGCGAGCGAGTGGCAGGCTACTTCGGCCTGCTCTTCTGTTTCTCGCCCCCGCTGTTGACCGCCTACTCCGTGGCCGCCCTCGGTGATCATTCACAATCGATCGTGTTCTCCGCGCTGACCGTGTTTCTCCTCTTCAGGATGCTCTCGGAGGAGAAGCCCTCGCGGGCGTATCCCGTCCTCCTGGGACTCACCGCGGGGTTCGGGCTCTGGTTCGCCTACATCTACGGGCTCACCCTCCTGGCCACGCTAGGGTGTTGGCTCTGGCGCGACAAGGGGAAGTTTTGGCGACCGCGCGCGCTGTGGTTCGCGCTGGGCTTTGTCATAGGCTTTTCCCCCTGGATCCTCTTCAATATGCAGACTCACTTTGCCGGGCTCGTGATCTATGACAAGACTGTGTGGGAGCACTTCGGACGCGCCCATCTGTGGGACGGCTTGGCCCATCCCCGGAGCCTTGCCCCGGTCGAATTCCTCCGCACGATTGCATTCGATGATGATTGGACCTTGTACCGGCGGGCTGTGAACCTGCTCTACTCCCTCCTGTATCTTGTGCCCATCGTGACGGCGGGAATCTTGCATCTGAAGACTGTCCAGTCCGAACCGACTGGACCTAGCCCGACCGAACCCACGCTCGTCGCGTTTGGCATGCTGTACCTCGTCGCGCTTACTCTGGCCGTGCAATTCAGCGATTTCAGGTATGCCAGGTACTACGTGCCCACCTATCCCTTCCTGTTCTTTCTCACGGCCTATTCGCTGGCCCGCTGTCAGGACCTGCTCCCGCGTGCCCGGGGGAAGATCCAGACCGTCTTTCTGGCCAGCGTGGTCGTGTTGGGATTGGGGACGCACGCGCCTCTATTGTCCCTGGACCAGCCGGGCTATGTCTTCTCCGCCAAGGGCTATACCTACGCCTTCCTACCAGAGCGCTATCTGGAGAATCACGCACTGGCAGGGAAGTACGATCGCGAGCTCCTCCTCGAAGTGGTGCAGCGGCCCTTCCTCTCCTCCATCCTGCCCAAACTGTCTGCTGACGATCAGGGAGAGCTGTCCCGTGCGCTTACGCGGATGCTCGCTCGCAAGGCCCCGTTGAACGGACAGGCCGAGGACTTCGCCCGGACCGAGCGGTTGGTCCCGCCCGGTTTCGACAAACACTTCTACTATCGATTGGGAAGGACGGCCGTGCGCTGGCATCGCAGCGAGTTGCCCAAGGCGGTGGCGGCGGTGGAGTTTGTCCGTCACCGCTCGGCCACGGCGCATCACCTCGCCCTCATCGGGATCTATCGAGCTTGGCCCTGGTTTGCGGCCGTGGACAGCAGCCCTGAAGCGCTCGTCACTGCACCATCTCCCGTAGCTCCGGAGATGCAGGCGCATTACTGGCGCGCCCTTGGCCTTTTGGCGGGTCGGTACTGGTACGAGAAGGATCAATCCCTGAGCCGTCTCAACGCCCACCTGCAAGTGTTCGTGCCACGGCTCGATTCGTCGGTGCAGCGATTTGTCCTCCAAGGCGTCGGGCAAGTCCTGTTTACTTATCTCAGTGCCGATAATTGGGCCCTGACTGCCGAGCTGGAGCGCTTCCCCCCTGCCTATCAAGAGGGACTCTTGGAAGGCTGGGGGATGGCACTGGGCGAAGACGCGCTCTTTTCCCCATATCCCTGGGAAGGTCATGAGAAACTATTGTGGAGGGCAGCGACGAAGGGCTTCACAGCCAGGAGCCTGGTGTCCATTCAGCAAGGGAAAGCGCAATTTGAGGCGCTCTTCAAGGGAGCGGCGGCGCGCGCGCTGGAGCCGCCATTAAACGAACGATGACGCCGTCAGGCAATACTCAAGCCGTGCACGGCAACGTGACCTCCCCTGCAGGTACGGGAGGGGCGCATCGGGTACCCGTTGCTCCCCCAAATGCAACGGGTGATGGGCCTCCGCCCGCCATAAGCGGGTCGCTGAGCGGATTCCTGCTGCTGTTCGTCGCGAGCCGTCTCCTGTACCTCGTGCTGATCGATCCAAGCCATCTGTCCCCCCTACTAGACGACGAACTGCACGTGGGCACCATGGCTCACGAACTCGTCACGGGCCCCACACTGCCCTTCACCGAGTACCGCGTATCTAACTACATGTTAGGAACTTTGGTGATGGGGACCCTCGCCGCCGGCTTCTTCCTGCTGTTCGGGCCGACCATCTTCGCCCTGAAGCTTGCTCCGCTCTTGGTGTTCACGCTCGCGCTGGCCATCTGGTATCAGACCATCCGGCACGCGGCCGGCGCACGGGTGGCAGGGTACTTCGCCCTCCTGTTCTGTTTCTCGCCCCCGGTGTTCACCGCATACTCCACAGCCACGCCCAACTGTCATGGGGAATCTCTCCTGTTCTCTGCACTGACCGTGTTTCTCCTCTTCAGAATGTTCTCTGAAGAGAAGCCCTCGCCGGCGTTCCCTGTGCTCCTGGGCCTCACGGCGGGGGTCGGGCTTTGGTTCAACTACATCTACGGGCTCACTCTCGTGGCCCTGCTCGGATCTTGGGTCTGGTACGACAAGAGGATACTCCGACTACCGCAAGTGCTGTGGTTCACGCTGAGCTTTGTCGTGAGCTTTTCCCCCTGGATCGTCTTCAATATGCAGACTCACTTTGCCGGGTTTGTGATCTATGACAAGACCGTGTGGGAGCACTTCGGACTCGCGCATCTGTGGGACGGCTTGGCCCATCCCCAGAGACTCGCCCCGATTGTATTCCTCCGCGCGATTGCATTCGGTCATGATTGGGACCTGTATCGTCGGGCCGTGAGCCTGCTCTACTCCCTCCTGTATCTGGGCCCGATCCTGACCGCGGGCTTCTTGCGGCTGAAGATGGGGCGATCCGCACCAGCCGGACCAAGCCCGACCCAACCCACGCTCGTGGGGTTTAGCCTCCTGTACCTCGGTGTGTTCGCCCTGGCCGTGCAATTCAGCGATTTCAGGTTCACCCACTACCACGTGCCGGCCTACCCCTTCCTGTTCTTTCTCACAGCCTATTCGCTCGCCCGCTGTCAGGATGCGTTCCCGAATGTCCAGAAGAAGATCCAGATCATCTTCTTGCCATTGTACTACTCGTTCAATCACGCACCGCCGGGCTCGGGGAAGGGCGATCGCGAGTTCCTCCTCGAAATGGTGCAGCGGCCCTTCCTCTCCGACATCCTCCCCAAACTGTCCGGCGACGATCAGCAGGAGCTGTCCCGTACGCTTGCGGTGATGCTCGCCCGCAAGGCTCCGTTGAACGGACAGGCTGAGGACTTCGCACGGATCGAGCGGTTGGTTCCTCCCGGGTTCGATAGATATTTCTACTATCGGTTGGGAAAGACGGCTGTGGTCCGGCATCGCAACGAGTTGCCCAATGCGGTGGCGGCGGTGAAGTTTGTCCGTCACCGCTCGCCCACGGCGCATCACCTCGCCTTGGTCGGCATCTACCGATCTTGGCCCAATCTTGCCTACCTTGACGCGAGCCCTGAAGCGCTCCTCAACGCACCAGCCGGCGTGACCCCCGAAGTGTCTCCGCATTACTGGCGGGCCCTTGGCCTCTTGGCGGGCCGGTACTGGTACGAGAAGGATCAATCCCTGAGCCGTCTCAGCGCCCACCTGCAAGTGTTCGTGCCACGACTTGATCCTTCAGTGCAGCGATATGTCCTGCAAGGCGTCGGGCAAGTCCTGTTTGCTTCTCTCAGTGCTGATGATTGGGACCTGGCTGCCGAGTTGGAGCGCTTCCCCCACGCCTATCAAGACGGCCTCATGGAGGGCTGGGGGATGGCACTGGGCGAAGACGAGGTCTTTTCCCCACATCCCTGGAGAGGCCAGGAGAGTCTATCCTGGATCGTCTCAACGAAGGGCTTCTCAGCGAGGAGCCTGGTGTCCATCCGTCAGGGGAAAGCGCAATTTGAGGCGCTCTTCGAGGGACCAGCCTCAAAGTCGCTGGAGCCCTCTCCACGTCCATGATGATGCCGTCAGGCAATACCCGCGCTGCGCTCGGCGGATTCCTGCTGCTGTTCGTTGCGAGTCGTCTCCTGTACTTAGTGCTGATCGATCCACCCCACCTTTTCCCCTACGCAGGCCAAGAATCGTACCGGGGCACGATCGCTCAAGAACTCATCACGGGCCCCACACTGCCCTTCACCGAATACCGCGCGAATAACCATTCGTTAGGCTCGTTGGTGATCGGGGGCATCGCCGCCGGCTTCTTCCTGCTGTTCGGGCCGACCCTGTTCGCACTGAAGCTCGCTCCGCTCTTGGTGTTCACGCTCACGCTGGTCTTCTGGTACTGGACCATCCAGCGCGCGGCCGGTGAGCGGGTGGCATGGTACTTTGCCATGCTCTTCTGTTTCTCTCCGCCGCTGTTTACTGACTACTCCGTGACCGCCATGGGGTTTCATTCTGAATCGATCGTGTTCTCTGCGCTGACGGTGTTTCTCCTCCTCAAAATGTTGTCGGAGGAGAAGCCCTCGCTGGGGTTTCCCCTGCTCCTGGGACTCACCGCGGGGCTCGGGCTCTGGTTCAACTACATCTACGGGCTGACCCTCCTGGCCCTGCTGGGGTTTTGGTTCTGGCATGACAAGGGGAGGTTTTGGCGGCCGCGCGCGCTGTGGTTCGCGCTGGGCTTTCTCGTGGGCTTTTCCCCCTGGATCCTCATCAATGTGCAGACTCACTTTGCCGGGCTCGTGATCTATGACATGAACGTGTGGGAGCACTTCAGATTTGCCTATCTGTGGGACGGTTTGACCCATCCCCGGAGACTCGCCCCGGTTGAATTCCTCGCCTCTCTTGCGCCCGATGATAATCGGGATCTGTACCGACGGGCAGTGAACCTGCTCTACTCTCTCCTGTATCTTGGCCCCATCCTGACCGCCGGCGTCTTGCACCTAAAGACGGTCAGCTCCGAACCGACCGGACCTAGCCCGACCCATCCCACGCTCGTCGGGTTTAGCCTCCTGTACCTCGTCCTGTTTACCCTGGCCGTGCAATTCAGCGACCTTAGGGAGGCCAGGTACTACGTGCCGGCCTATCCCTTCCTGTTCTTGTTCGTCGCCTACTCGCTGGTGCGTTGTGAGGATCTGGTCCCCCGTGTCCAGCGGCAGATCCAGACCGTCTTCCTCGCCAGCGTGGTCTTGTTGGGGCTGGGGACGCACGCGCCCCTATTGTCCCTGGACCGGCTGGGCTATGCCCTCAACACCAAGGGCTATACTTACGCCTACCTGCCATGGACCTATTGGTACACTCACGCACCGGCAGGCTCGGGCAATCGCGCGTTCTTCCTCAAAGTGGCGCAGCAGCCCTTCCTCTCCGACATCCTCCACAAACTGTCTGCCGACGATCAGCGAGAGCTGTCCCGTGAGATCGCGCTGCTGCTCGGCGACGCAGCCCCGTTAAACGGACAGGCCGAGGAATTCTCCCGGTTCGAGCGGTTGGTTCCGCCCGAGTACGACAGATATTTCTACTATCCGGTGGGAGGGACAGCCATGGCCCGGCATGCCAACGAGCTGCCCAAGGCGGTCGCGGCTGTGGAATTTGTGCGTCACCGCTCGGCCACGGCGCATCACCTGGCCTTGGTCGGCATCTACCGGCTGTGGCCGCTGGGCGCTGCCTTGCCCAGCAGCCCTGAAGCGCTCGTCACTGCACCATCTCCCGTAGCTCCGGAGATGCAGGCGCATTACTGGCGCGCCCTTGGCTATTTCGCGGGCCGGTATTGGTACGAAAAGGATCCCTCGCTAAGCCGTCTCAATTCCCACTTGCAGGTGTTCGTGCCACGACTTGATCCTTCAGTGCAGAAATATTTCCTCCAAGGCGTCGGGGAACTCCTGTTTATGCACCTCAGTAATGCTCCTTGGGTCCTGCCTGCCGAGCTGGAGCGCTTCCCCCAGGTCTATCAAGAGGGCCTTCTGGAAGGCTGGGGGATGGAACTAGGGGAGTTCGAGCTCGTTTCCCGATTTCCCTCGCACGGTCAGGAGAGTCCATTGTGGGTAGCATCGACGAAGGGCTTCTCAGCCAGGAGCCTCATGTCCATTCGTCAGGGAAAAGCCCAATTTGAGGCGCTCTTCGAAGGACCCGCCCCAAGCGCACTGCAGCCTCCGGTAAGCCAATGATGTTGGGGTCAGGCGATACCCAAGCGGCGCGCGGCCGAGTGACATCCCCAAACCTGTCGCTCGGCGGATTTCTGCTGCTGTTCGTCGTGAGCCGTCTCCTGTACGTGGTGTTGATCGATCCAGGCCACATGGTTTACGACCGAGCCCAGGAACTGTACCGGGGTGGCATTGTGCAAGAACTCGTTCCAGACTTCTTCCTTCTGTTCGGGCCGACCCTTTTCGCTCTGATACTCGCACCGCTCTTGGCCTTCACGCTCGCGCTGGTTTTCTGGTACTGGACCATCCAGCGCGCGGCCGGCGAGCGGGTGGCAGGCTACTTCGCCCTTCTGTTCTGTTTCTCGCCCCCGCCGTTTACCGCCCACTCCATAACCGCAATGGGATATCACTCGGAGTCTATCTTTTTCTCTGCGTTGACGGTGTTGCTCCTCTTCAGAACGCTCTCCGATGAGAAGGGCTCGCCGGCTTTCCCTGCGCTCCTGGGACTCACCGCAGGGGTTGGGCTCTGGTTCGACTACACCTACGGGCTCACCCTCCTGGCCACGCTAGGGTTTTGGCTCTGGCACGACAAGGGGAGGTTTTGGCGACCACGCATGCTCTGGCTCACGCTGGGCATTCTCGTAGGTTTCTCCCCCTGGATCGTCATCAATGTGCAGACTCACTTTGGCGGGCTCGTGGTCTATGACAAGAACATGTGGGAGCACTTCGGACTTAAACACCTCTGGGATAGCTTGGCCCATCCACGCAAACTCGCTCTGTATGAATTCTTCGCCGATATTGCATCCGATGATCCACGGGATCTGCCCCGGCGGGTCGTGAACCTCCTCTACTCACTCCTGTATCTGGGCCCCATCGTGACCGTCGGAGTATTGCATCTGAAGACGGTTCGCTCCGCATCGGGCGGAGCAAGACCGCTCCAACCCACGCTCGGGGGGTTTGCAATCCTGTACCTCGTCATGTTCGCCCTAGCTGTGCAATTCAGCGATTTCAGGTCCGCCCACTACCACGTGCCGGCCTATCCTTTCCTGTTCTTTCTCACAGCCTATTCGCTTGCCCGCTGTCAGGATGCGTTCCCGAATGTCCAGAAGACGATCCTGATCATCTTCCTCGCCAGCGCGGTTGTGTTAGGACTTGGGACGCACGCGGTCCTGTTGTCCCTGGACCAGCCGGGCAAGGGACAGGCTGAGGAACTTGCCCGGATCGAGCGGTCGGTTCCCGCCGGTTTCGAACAACACTTCTACTATCGGCCGGGAGGAAGGGCCGTACGGGCGGGTGCAGGCGCTTCGCGCGGCGTGGCGAACTGTGCGGCCTGGAGGGAAGTTGGCGATGACGACACACAACCGTCGGTGCCACTGGAAATTGCGGCTCTACTTCGCCTGTATGAACCGCTTCAGGCGGCTGGCTCGTCGCCGGACGGAAGAGGGGTATGACTGGGCATGCTGCCTGGGACCAATGGATTCGCTCTACGAGAACCTCTTAGCCGCATCGGGGTGACGTGACATGACTCTGGATCGCATGCGTTTCTTGGATCGAGTAGTCGGTTCGGCGGTGTGCCTCGTTCTCTCGATGGTGCATAGACTGGTGTCACTGGTGAGGCCGACACGGGCTCCGGTATCACCGCGTCACATCCTGATCATTGAAATCTCGGAGATCGGGTGCCTGGTCCTCGCCTATCCGATGCTGGAAGCCTTGAGGCGTCGGTATCCGGAAGCGATCCTCTACTTCTTGATGTTTGAAAAAATCCGAGGTGGTGCCGATGTACTGAATCTTGCGCCGCGAGAGCGCCAAATCCTCTTGCGTGACCGCAACCTCGGTGTGTTCCTGGCGGATGCTGTGCGGGCCGTCTGGCAACTTCGCCGGTGCAGGATCGACACCGTCTTGGATCTGGAGTTTTTTTCTCGCGTCAGTGCGGTTCTGAGCTATCTCAGTGGTGCGTCTAACCGCGTCGGATTCCATCGGTATCACATGGAGGGCCTGTACCGGGGGAGTTTTCTGACGCGCAAAGTGCCGTACAATCCCTACCTCCATATCGCGAAGAACTATATGGCGCTGCTGGATGCGCTTGAGGATTCAGCATCGGGAACGCCGCCTGTGAAGAAAGACTACGGCGCAATTCAACTGGGCCTGCCACAGATACGAAACTCGAAAGAAGAGGATCTGGCGATCGGGGCAAAGTTGAAGCAAGCTTGCTCCGCGCTGGCGGCAAGCAGCCGGATTGTCCTCTTGAATCCGGGCGGCGGGGAACTTCCGATCAGGGCTTGGCCCTTGGCCAACTATGTCCAACTGGCGGAAATGCTGCTGGAGACGCCTGATCTCGCCGTCGGTGTTGTGGGATTGCCTGGCGATCGCGTGTGGTACGAGCGGATGGCGGACACGATTCGGTCGCCGCGCTTCTTTAACTTGGCAGGGCTGACGGTGACGGTCAGGGAAATTGTTCAAGTCTTCAACCAGTGCGATGTTCTGGTCACGTCAGATGGCGGCCTGGCACATTTTGCCGGTCTCTCGTCCATCCACTGTGTCGTGTTCTTCGGTCCGGAGACGCCGGTCCTCTACGGACCGCTAACCTCCAATTACACGTGTCTCTACGCGGGAATAAGCTGTAGCCCTTGCCTCAGCGCCTATAATGCGCGCAAAAGTCCTTGTGACGGGGACAACGTGTGCGTGAAGCTCTTCACCCCTGGCCATGTCAAAGGGCTGGTTATGGAGGCATTAAAGTCGCGCATGACCGTGAAGGGGAAAGGGCAATTTGAGGCGCTCTTCGAGGGACCGGCCGCGAGCGCGCTGGAGCCGCCTCGCCACGCCCGCTAACACAAAGAAGGTCATGGTAGGTGCTGAGCGTTGCGCTCAGTCCCTACCTAGAAGCCTGGCCTCTACTGGGTGATCAGAATATTGCCGCGAGCTTGACGCCACCCCAACAGGCTGCTATGTACTCGCAGCCTGTCGCTGGTGCGGAGAGGTCACTGCCCCCAAACGCCATGCGCGTGGTCGGAAACCTAGTCCTCCTGCTTGCAAGAAGCCTCAAAGCCTCGGCCGATCTGTTCGAACACCTCTCGAACGTCGCCACTGGACTCTTGCCCACTCTCCTTCCACCTGCTCAACTGGCCGCGCTGATCCGGGAGAATTACGACGCTCTCTATACGCCCGCGTTGCTTCGGTCGCTGGATGTCGAAAATTATTGTCTCCTTCGGTGGGAGACCGAGGTTCTGAGTCGCTATGAGATCTCCTCCGGCAGGATGCTCATCTTGGGATCCGGATGTGGGCGCGAGGCCATTGCCCTTGCCCGGAAGGGCCTCACCGTCGTCGGTGTGGACACCAACCATCCCGTCCTCCGTAAGTCCCAACAGATCGCCAACACGATCGGGCTCCCAGCGCATTTTCACCAGGCCGACTTCCTCCAGCTCCCCTATGCTCCGGCAAACTTTGACTACGTGTTCCTTGGCAGTACCATGTACAGCACTGTTCCAGGCTCGACGCGGCGGCAGGCCTGGCTTGTCGATCTGTGCCGGCTGGTCAGGCCGAACGGGCTGGTGATACTCAGTTTTAGTCGGGCAGCAACCCCAGTGTCGCGTCGCGCGTCCTTCTGTGCACAAGTCAATCAATGGCTGGTCACTTTTCCTGGAGCCAACAAGTCCTATGAGCCAGGAGATGACTGCGCGCAGGGCCACTTCTTTCACGCCTTTCAAACCGAGGATGAGGTCCGGAGGGAGCTCATCGGCGCAGGCGCCGTCATCCGCGAACTGAATTGGGCGGAAGGGTTTGCTCTATTGACAAATCGCGTCTCTCATGGTTAAGTGCGCGATCGAAAAAGACACGCATGCTCCACCTCACTCCTGCCGGCCGGTGACCTGGCTTTTTTTTTACCAGGAGGTGACGACTTGTCCATCCAGTGCTACAGCAAAGATAAGAATCTGGTTGCCCGGTCCATCGCGGGAGAGACGCTGATTGTGCCCGTCAGGAGCGGCGTAGCTGACCTCGACTACATCTACGCCCTGAACGAGGTCGGCAGCCGGGTCTGGGAGCTGCTGGATGAGCGGAGGTCGGTTGACAAGGTGGTCGAGGCGATCTGCACGGAATACGAGGTGCCCCCGGAGCAGGCAACCCGAGACATCGGGGAGCTCCTCTCGAGTTTGGAAGCGGCCGGGCTGATTCATGGCACCGCAAACATCGAGCGGTAAGGCATGATTCAACAGGACTATGCAGCGTTCAGCATGGCGCTGCAACGGCGGCTCTCTGCCTACAGGACTCCCGTCAACGGAACCATTGAGGTGACCAGACGCTGCCCGCTCGAGTGCGCCCATTGCTACAACAACCTCCCGATGGGTGACATAGACGCCCGGCACAGGGAGCTGACCTTTGAGGAGCACTGTCGCCTCCTGGATGAGATCACGGACGCCGGCTGTATATGGCTCCTCTTCACCGGGGGAGAGATCTTCGCCAGGAAGGATTTCCTGGATATCTACTCCTATGCCAAGCAGAAGGGATTGATCCTCATCCTGTTCACGAACGGGACGCTGATCACCCCGAAGATCGCCGACTACCTGGTCGAATGGCGACCCTTCAACATCGAGATTACGCTCTACGGGCGGACTAAGGAAACCTATGAGCGGCTGACCGGTATCCCCGGATCCTATGATCGGTGCCTGAACGGCATCCGGCTGCTGATGGAGCGGCGCTTGCCGCTCAAGCTCAAGACGGTGGGGGTCACGATCAACAAGCATGAGATCTGGGACATGCAGCGGTTTGCCGAGGAAGAGCTGGGGCTGGAGTTCAAGTTTGATTCCATGATCAACGCCCGGATCGACTGCTCGCAAAGCCCGCTGGCGGTGCGATTGACGCCAGAGGACATCGTGGAGCTGGACGTGCAAGACCACGAGCGGGTGGATGGGTGGAGAAGCTTATACAAGAATACGAGTTGTGCCGTGCCCTCCGCCAAGCAGAGCGAGCAGGTGTACATCTGCGGCGGAGGAATCAGCTCCTTCGCGGTTGATCCGGAGGGCAAGATGAGCATCTGCGTGCTCTCCCATCGCGACACCTATGACCTGCGCACAGGAAGCTTCCGGGAGGGATGGGAAAGCTTCCTGTCCAAAGTGCGGGAGAAGAAGGTCACGCGAGTCACGAAATGCCGGGCCTGCGCGCTGAAGGGGATGTGCACCATGTGCCCGGCCAACGGGGAGTTGGAGCATGGGGATCCGGAGGAGCCAGTGGATTTTTTCTGCCACGTGACGCATCTCCGGGCCCATACCCTCGATCTTCCTGTTCCACCACACGGGGACTGTGTCTTTTGCAAAGGGGGAACGAGGTATGACGAGGTGGTCCGGTCAGCGGCAGGGCTCAAGGCCGGCACGAACGCTTCTGCTGGGGCGCTGCGGAGTCCCGGCAGAGCGTTGCCGATCATCAGCGAGACGGAGACTGCCTCAACTGGGGGTTGCTCGAGTGGTGGCTGCACCTCATGCGGGCTGGCAGCCGCACATGGGAAACTGGGGACTTGAATGTCGGAGCGCAGAGAAAAAAGGAGGGACCATGAAGGACCAACCGAAGAAGCCCTATGTCAAACCCGAAGTGATGCAGGTGCCGTTGCGGTCGGAGGAGGCCGTGCTGGGCAACTGCAAGATCGCCGGTATCTCGGGGCCTGTCAGCACGAGCTGCGACAGCACCCATTGTATGACACTAGGATCCTGAGAGCCGCTGCCTGCCGGCGCAGCGCCCATTTGCCTTATGATGCTCCTCAGGGTCGCTAATCTGACCATCGCGCTGACCTCTGAGGACCCGATGCTCGCCGTGCCGCCCGAAGGGGCCATGAGGCAGTTTCTTGTCGAGGATGGCGACCCGGATCTGCGACTCCAAGCGCGCTGGGGCAAGCTGGACGCGGTCAGCGGCGGCGAGCCCCTCTTCGACTCCGGGGGCATCTGGCGCCTGGTCGCGGCGAACGGCTCCCTGCGGTTTTCTTTCACCTCCCCGGCCTTAGGTCCCCTCCCCTATAAAGTGGCCAATGTTGATAGAGGATTCACCGCTGGGGAGGTCTGTCTCCACCGCCCTTACTTTCCTCCAGGACAGGCGGCAAACCCGTTGGAATATCCGCTGGACGAACTCCTGCTCATCCATCTGCTGGCTGCGGGTCGCGGAGTGGAGGTCCATGCCTGCGGGGTGGTCGCTCCCAACGGACAAGGGTATCTGTTTGTCGGTCAGTCTGGTGCTGGGAAAACGACCATGGCCCGGCTGTGGCAGACGGCCCAAGCGGGGACGGTGCTCAGCGACGACCGGATCATCCTGCGGATCCAAGGGGGAATCCTCTGGATGTATGGGACGCCCTGGCATGGGGAGGCCGAGCTATCTTCTCCGGATCGTGCCCCGTTGAAGGCGATCTACCTGCTACGTCATGGGGCGACCAACAGCCTCGTCACTCTCCGTCCAGCCGCCGCCGCGGCGAAGCTCGTCGCCTGCAGCTTCCCTCCCTTTCACGACTCCCGTGGGCTCGACCTCACCATAAGTGTTCTCGATCAGGTGGTGAAGGCCCGACCCTGCTATGAGCTTTGCTTCACGCCCGATGAGCGCGTGATCGCCCTTGTGCGCAACTCCTAAGTGTGCCTCCCCGATTTCTCCAATGTCTACTGATTCACCAGCCATTTTTCCTGACCTGACTGCGGAGCTGCTGCGCCGGGGTTCTTGCGTGCGGTTCCGGGCGACGGGAGCCAGCATGCAGCCCACCATTGAAGACGGCGAGGTGATCACGGTGGCCCCGGTCACCCCCATGGCTGTCAAGCGCGGCGACGTTCTCCTCTATCAGAACGAGCTGGGCGTGTTTGCCCATCGCGTGGTGCGCATCACAGGCTCGGGGAGGAGGGAGGATGTGGTGTATCTTCTTCGTGGCGATGCGTCAGTCTCCAGCGATGATCCGGTCCGGCCAGCGCAGGTGCTGGGCCGCGTGCTGACCGTTCAGCGAGCGGGTCGGCGCATTGACCTCACCAGCCGAAGGGCTCAATGGCTCCACGCGGCGCGCGCCTGCGCTTCGCCTATTATCCGCTGGCTGAGGGGGCGATCCCCCGCCTCCTGGCTTTGAGCTTTCCGCCGCTGTACAGCCGCGACACCCTCGCCTTCACACTCGGCTTTTTTGACCAGGTGGCCAGGGCCGTCCCATGCAATCCAATGAGCTCCGGTTTGTTCCCGACGAGCACGTGATTGCGCTCCTGCGCGATTCCCTGGGGATTGAGCGCTGAACGGTCCCTTCCCTCCTCTTTCGCCCTCTCCCTCCGCCAGATGACTGGACCAAGGCCGGAGACTGTGGCCCCCAGGCCAAGAGAGGTTGTCTATCCCCGCAAATAGGTAAATTAGCCAAGAAATCAAAGAGTTTCGATCGTGTGTACGTAGTGCCTCATGGTAAGGCTGTCATTCATCTTCACACCTATTCATTGCCAACTGTCTATCTCGTTGGATAGGAAGCTTCCTGCCTATAAGGAAGAATGAAGGAAGAGCCCCAATGCCAGACTGGCGAAGACATTCAAACTTTATCAATAGTTATGGGTCTGATTCATGACAATCCAGTCCGGGTGTCGGCGGCATCAGTGTTGCTTCAGTTAGGTAAGGAGCGTGTAAAGAACTCGTGAAGATCTTGTAAAGAATTGTGAAAAGAAGAGACACATTGGCAAGATCAATGAGTGCCTTCTTCAGCAGCCTGCTCCACTTGAACTCTCAAAAACGCATAAAAATTCATAAAGATTTATGACGGAGGTTCGCATGGTGCCCATTCGTAAAGGTCCTGGGATGGTGGTCCTTGGCTTGCTCCTGCTGCTGGCCGCGTGGTTGGTGGCCGCGCCGCAGGCGCAGGCGGGCGATTTCGGCTTCCGCAAGCCAATCACGATCGATCATACGAAGGTGGGCAATAGCGGGGCCACCACCCTCACGAACTATCCCTTCCTCTACAGCGTCACGGACGCGAGCCTCAAGTCCACCGCCAACGGCGGACACGTCCAAAATGCCAACGGATGGGACATCATCTTCCGAGCGTTTGACGCCGACAATCCCGGGACCGGGATCAATATCTGCGGCGCGGGCGTCTCAGTCTGCACGCTGGACCATGAGATCGAATCGTATGATCCAACCACCGGCAAGCTGGTTGCTTGGGTACGCATTCCCACGCTCAAGGCTTTCTCGTACACTCCGGCGCCTCTGGATACCAAGATCTACATCTACTACGGCGCCTCGACAATTGCGGGCTCCACCGAGAACCCCACCGGCGTGTGGGACGCAAATTACAATGCCGTGTGGCACCTCAAAGAGAATCCGGCGGGGGCAGCGCCTCAGATGAAGGACAGCACGACCAATGCTCTCCATGCCACCTCCATCGGGTCCATGACCCTGAGCGAACAGGTCGCAGGCAAGATCAATGGGAGTTTGAGCTTTAACGGCACCAGTAACGCCTTGAATGTCGCAAGTTTTACGATCGGTACTACCTTTACCCTTGAGACCTGGGTCAACTCTAATGATATCAGCGCCGGCGTCTACCATGCTTATATGGACAGCAATTTTTTATTCGGTAATGCTGGGCATCGCTGGCTCGGGCAAGACGGGTCCTTATTCGCCTGGGATGGCCAAAATACTGAGTTCGATTTTGGCACAATATCCGCGAACACCTGGTATCACGTCGTGGCGACCTATGACAACACCCAGCCCCCCACCGGTGGTACTCTCAAGCTCTACGTCAATGGGGCGCTCCTTAGCACCCAGAACCCGCCGTCGCCGGCGCCCTATGGTGCGGTGACCGCCACCTTTGGCCTCGCGTACACTCGGGCTATTCCCGGCGAGTACTTTAACGGCATCCTCGACGAGGCCCGGGTCTCCAAGGTGGTCCGCTCCGCGGACTGGATCAAGGCCGAGTACAACAACATTAACTCGCCCTCCACGTTCTGCACGCCGGCCTGCGGGACCACGACGGAGGAGAGCAACCCGCCCTCGCTGGTGCACTTCACGAAGGCGCACGCCCTGGCCTATGACGGGGTGCAGAACCGGGTGGTGCACCTCCAGTGGCGCACCAGCTATGAGGTGGATCACCTGGGCTTCCATGTCTACCGGGAGCAGAACGGCGAGCGCCTCCAGGTCACCCCCGCGCTCATCGCGGGCTCGGCGCTCAAGGCCCGGGCAGGGACCGTGCTCACAGCGGGGCAGTCCTACAGTTGGTGGGATGTGCTGCCGGCCGGCGGCGGGCCGCTCGCCTACTGGCTGGAAGAGATTGATCTGCACGGGCAGCGCACCTGGCACGGGCCGGTGCCGGTGGAGTCGGCCAAGGGCCACCGCCTGGCGGCGGAGCCGGAGCGGGTGCGCTCGGTGCTGCTGACCCGCATGGGGCGGGGCAAGACCAGCGTGACGGCGGTCCCGTGGTACGGGACCCGGCCGGCCCTGCTGGGCCCCGTGACCCCGACCCCGGAGCAGCTTGCGGTTCAATGGCGGCTCGCCGCCGGCCGTGCGGTGAAGCTCGGCGTCCAGGCAGAGGGGTGGTACCACGTGAGCCAGGCTGAACTCGTCGCGGCGGGCTTGGACGCGCGGGTCAATCCGCGCCACCTCCACCTGTACGCTGACGGCGTCGAAGTGCCGCTGCTCGTGCTCGGGGAGCACGATGGGCGGTTCGATCCGTCGGACGCGATCGAATTCTATGGGCTCGGCCTGGACACGCCCTGGACCGACACGCGCACCTACTGGCTGGTGGCGGAATCCCGGGAGGGCCAGCGCGTGAGCTGGGCGCCGAGCCGGCCGGGCGGAGCCGTGGCGCCCCTGAGCTTTCCCTCGACGCTGGAATGGCGCCCCCGCAGCATCTATTTTGCCGCGCTGCTCAACGGCGAGGCGGACAACTATTTCGGGCCCGTCGTGGGCAACTGGCCGCTGGACCAGGACTTCACGCTGGCCCAGCTCGATCCGTCCCCCTCGGGCGAGGGCCGCCTCGAGGTGACCCTGCAGGGGCTCATGGAGGGGCGGCATCAGGTGGAAGTGCGCCTCAATGGGAGCCCCGTGGGCACGGTGAGCTTTGAAGGCCTGGCCCAAGGGACGACCCAGGTGCGCCTCTCCCCGGCCCAGCTCCTGCCCGGAGCCAACCGGGTCACGCTGGAGGCCCAGGGGGGCGAGCTGGATTACAGCCTGGTGGCGTCGGTGCGGCTGACCTACTGGCGCTTCTATCAGGCGGAGGCGGACCTCCTGGAAGCGGCCGCGCCGGGCGGAGACCAGGTGACAATCAGCGGCTTCAGCAGCGCGCAGATCCGTGTGCTGGACGTCACCCAGCCGGACGCTGTGCAGGCGCTGCCCGGGCGGGTCAAGCGCGAGCGCAGCGGCTTTACCGTCACGGTGGTCGCCCCCGGGTCAGGCAACCGGACCCTGCTGGCCTTCACGGACGGGCACCGCGCGTCGCCCGCGTTCCTGCGCCTCCATCAGCCTTCGCAGTGGCACGCCAGCGGCCCGGGGGCGGACCTCGTGATCCTGACCCATGGCAGTTTTCTCCCGAGCCTCGCCAGCCTGCAGGCCTGGCGCCAACAGCAAGGCTGGGCCGTCGCCCTCATTGACGTGGACGCGGTCTACGATGAGTTCAGCTTTGGCGCGAAGAGTCCCTGGGCCCTGCGGGCGTTCCTACAGCAGGTGCGCAGCACCTGGGCGCGCCCCCCGCGCTTCCTCCTGCTGGCCGGGGACGCGAGCGTGGACCCCCGCAACTACATGGGGATGGGGGAGATGGACTTCGTGCCCACCAAGCTGGTGGATACGCAGTATCTGGAGACCGCCTCGGACGACTGGTTCGGCGACCTCGACGGGGATGGAGTGCCGGAGATCGCGGTCGGCCGCCTGGCGGTGCAGACCCGCGAGCAGGCGGACGCCGTGGTGCGCAAGCTGATCGCCTACGATCAGGCCGGGGCCGGGGGCCGAGCCGCGGTGCTGGTGGCCGACCGCAACGACGGGTATGACTTTGAGGGCGCCAGTGGCCAGGTCAAGGCCCTGCTCCCGGCCGACGCGACGGTGGAAGAGATCTACCGTGCCCAGATGGGTGATGACACGGCGCGAGCAGCCCTGCTGTCCAGCCTCAATGGTGGCCCGTGGCTGGTCAACTACATCGGCCATGGCTCGGTGGAGGTCTGGCTGGGCAATCTGCTGAGCTCCGATGACGCGCGGGCACTCACCAATGGGGTCCGCCTGCCCTTCGTGGTCGCCATGACCTGTTTGAACGGATTCTTTCACGACGTGTTTACGGAGAGTCTGGCCGAGACCCTCCAGAAGGCCCCCCAAGGAGGCGCCGTGGCGGTCTGGGCTTCCTCCGCGCTCACTGAGCCGGCCGCCCA
>VBOF01000235.1 GCA_005877855.1 Nitrospirota bacterium
CGGCTGTAGGCCCGAAGCCATCCGGGACCGAAACCAGATCGAGGCCTACGTCATCGCGCTCTGTAAGCTGATCAGGATGAAGCGGTTCGGAAAGTGCCAGATCGTCCATTTCGGCGAAGGACGGGTGGCGGGCTACTCGATGCTCCAGCTCATCGAGACGTCCCTGATCAGCGGGCACTTCGCCAACGAGACGAACCGGGCGTACCTCGACATCTTCAGCTGCAAGGGCTACGACCCAGCGCTGGTGGAGGAGTTCTCCCGGAAGTTCTTCGGAGCGCGCAGCAGCACCGCTTCCGTCACCATGCGCTACTGAGCGCAACTGACCGGGACCGAGCCGGGGCCGGCTCGAGCCCGTCAGGTTGGCAGCCCATTCACAACATCAATGAGCTGGCGGAGGCCTCCCGCGCTCCGGCTGTCGTAGGGCACGACCAGCCGGGGCAGCGCCAGGAGCTCAGGCTCGTCCTCTTCCTCCTGGAGGGCGGACCGCTGCTCGATCTTACCGTCCTGGCACAAGTGGGCGAACCGCGCGTTGAGGTCGTCCACTTGCCCGGCCGTCAAAGGACGCTGCAGACGCAGCACCAGCCGTCCTTTCACGAACCGGCTGGAATGGTAGTTCCGATAGAAGCCCTCGATCTCGGCCACAGCATCCTCGGCCGAGTAGACCACCCGGAAGAGCCCCAGATCCTCCGGTGCGATCATGTGGATCGCCAGCATCTTCTCTTGCACAAACCGCACCCAGCCCCGCCAGTAGGTCCCCCCCGGCAAGTCCACCAGCACGATCGGATGGGGATTGTTCTTCCCGGTTTGCAGCAGGGTGAGGATCTCGAAGAGCTCGTCGTGGGTGCCGAACCCGCCGGGGAACACCGCGCAGGCGTGGGACTCCCGCACGAAGAAGAGCTTGCGGGTGAAGAAGTACTTGAAGTGGATGAGCTTGGGGTCGTCTATGATCGCCGGATTGGGCTCCTGCTCAAAGGGGAGCAGGATGTTCACCCCGAAGCTGTTCTCCCGCCCGGCCCCCTCGTTCGCCGCCCGCATGATCCCCCCTCCCGCACCCGTGATGACCATGTACCCCCGTTCGGCCAGGAGGCGGGCGAAGCGCCGGGCAAGATCGTACAGGGGATTCTCTGAAGGCATCCGCGCGGAGCCGAAGACGGCGACCTTCCGCCGATTCCGGTACTGCCTGAAGAGCCGGAAGGCATAGCGCATCTCCTTGAGGGAGCGATTCAGGATCTTCAGGTCAAGCGTCTCCAGCCGGTTTTCGTTCAGCCGGAAGACTGCGCCGACGAGCTCCCTCAGGATCGCTGCGTGTGGATCGGCCTCCGGCAGCGCGAGCAACGCCTCGAATTGCTGTCGCAGGCGGTCATCGGGGACAGGGGCTGTGGCCATCGTCGCTACCCTTTCCGCGCACCATTACTGCTTGGGCTTGAGCGTCCGGTCCGCCACAACTACGTCGGCCAGGAACCGCGCGAGGGTCTGGCCCAAAGCCTCGCTGTTGAGCTTCGCCAGATCTCCGAGATCGAAGAAGACCACCGTCTTGGTCTCCTCGCCGACCACCGTCGTGCGGACCGTGCTGCCGTCGCCCACGTTGACAGCCTTGAGCACGAGCCGGTTCTTGGCCACCAGTTCGGTCCTGGCAAACCGGGTGACGGCTTCGTTCCAGTACGACTCGATCTGCCCAGACAGCACCACGTCAGCCGAGCCGGGTGCGACCGTCTGCCCCGGCTGCACGCGGGTGACTGGAAAGCCCGCACGCTTCAGGTACTCCACGACGAAGTTCGTGATCTGATCGGCCGCCGATCCGCCAGCCGGCACCAACGTGTCCACGGTGGTCTCCACGTAATGCTGGTACCGTCCGACCCGGGACTTGTCGGTCCGCCCGTCCTCAAATGGGAGCACCGCCACCCGCAACGGAGCGGTGACCTTGGCCGGAGCCGGTACCGCGTCCATGTTGACCGAGAGGGGAATCGTCTGTCCAGGCCCTCCACACCCCACCACTGCAAGCGCCAGCATCGCCGGCGCTACCGACCACGCACCGTGTCTCACAACTATTCTCCTTTCCCCTAAAGATTCATGCATGGAAGTAGGTCGACCGATGCGTCGAGCTTAGCCGATCACGAAAGAGCCGCGCAAGCACCGGGAAGGGCCTGGTCAGTCCCCGGTCCCGGAAGCAGGGGGGACGACGGGACCGCCCAAGCGGGCCCGCCGCGCGAGCACCCAGGCGAAGATGAGGGTGCCGAACGGGAAGGTGAGGACCGCGCCCACCATCCAGCGGCTGGCCTCGGCGAACATGGCTGCCGTCTTGTAGATGAGCAGCAACAGAAAGACGTCGGCGATGAGTCCGGTGACGAGCAGGCCCATCGAGACGGCAGGGAGAAACTGGTTGCCACGCGTCGTCGCGAAGGAGACGATCAGCGAGGCGCCGAACATCAGGGCGGTGAAGACGGCCATGTACTGCAAGTGTTCTGCGTAACGCACCGCACGCTCAGAGGCCGGCCCGGTGACGCCGCCCGTCGCGACGTTCCATCCACATTCCGGGCACACCGGATCATCCGAGGCGATCAGGCGGCATTGGGGGCAGATCCGCATGGCGGCCTGCATTATAGCGTACTTCGTTGATCCCACCGACCGGAAGGTGTACCCGATTAACTCTCAACAAGGGCGCGGCGTGGCACAACTCGATCCAAGAGAGCGGCGCATTCAAAAGCTCGAGATTATCCTGAACGTGGCCAAGGCCATGTCCACGGAGCGGGACCTCGGCGTCCTGCTCGAAGAGATCGTGGAACACGCCCGCTCGGTGGTCGACGCCACGCGCGGCAGCATCTTCCTCCTCGATAAGGACAAGAACGAGCTCTGGAGCAAGGTGGCCCAGGGCGCCCGGGAAATCCGGTTTCCCGCCGACAAGGGCATCGCAGGCCATGTCGCCCAAACGAAAAAACCCCTGAACATTCCCGATGCCTATGCGGACCCCCGGTTCAACCCCGCCGTGGACAAGGCGACTGGATTCCACACCCTGAACATGCTCACCGTTCCGATGCTCTCCACCAAGGATGAAGTGGTCGGGGTGCTCCAGGTACTCAATAAAAATCCCGGCGACCGATGGGCAGAAGTCGAGAAAGGCGCCCCTGGGCCTCCCTTCGATGCGGAAGACGAGGAGATGCTCCTCGCACTGGGCGGGCAGGCCGCCTCGGCCATCGAAAACGCGATCCTCTACGACGAGATCAACAAACTGTTCGAAGGCTTCATCGCGGCCAGCGTGGTGGCCATCGAGTCCCGCGATCCCACGACCTCCGGCCACTCCGGTCGTGTCGCCACCCTGACGTGTGGCCTTGCCGAAGTCGTGGACCGGGTCGACACCGGCCCCTACGCCAAGGTCACCTTCGACTACGACCAGATGAAAGAGATCCGCTACGCCGCCCTCCTGCACGACTTCGGCAAGGTGGGTGTGCGCGAGCACGTGCTCGTCAAGGCCGAGAAGCTCTACCCCAACGAGGTGGCGCTCCTCAAGGCCCGCTTCGAGTTCATCAAGCGGACGCTGGAGAAGGAGGCGCTGGAACGCAAGGTCTCTGTGTACCAGTTTTCCAATCCCGGCGAGACTGCCGAGTTGCTGGCGAAGCTCGACAAGGAGCTCGGCCACCGGCTCGACGACACCGACGAGATCCTGCGTTTCCTGCTCGCGTGCAATGTCCCGACGGTGTTGCAGAAGGGCGGATTTGAGCGGCTCAACGAGATCGCCGCCAGGACGTTCCACTCGTTCGACGGCCCCAAAGCGTATCTCACGGCTCCCGAGCTCGTGAGCCTCTCCATCCCCAAG
>VBOF01000004.1 GCA_005877855.1 Nitrospirota bacterium
CGTGGTGAATGCGCTGGCGGCCTATCGGGATGCCCGCTGGGATTGGTCTGAGACGCGCCGGTTCACGCTCGCGCCGCAAACTTTGGAGCTGCTGCAGCAGCTCGATCAGGAGGTCACGATCTACGCGTTCGTCCAAAAAGGCAGTGATGAAGAGCGGCTGGCGACAGACCTGCTCGAAACCTACCGAACACAATCGCCCAAGATCCGCTATCACGCTCTCGATCCCGATCAGCACCCTGCCCAGGCCAAAGAATTTGGGGTGAATCAGTACGGGACTCTGGTCGTGACGACAGCGAACGGTCGGCAGGCGCGCGGCACCGCGATCACTGAATCCGAGGTCACAGGAGCCCTCCTCCGCGCCCTGCGTGAGCATGGGCAGTCGGTCTATTTTCTGGAAGGGCACGGTGAGCACGAGCTGACCGACAGCGGCAAGGAGGGTTATTTCCAACTCCGAGCTATCCTTGAGCAGGAAGGCTACACCCCCAAGTCTGCAAGGCTTTTGAACGGGGAGCCTATCCACGCAGATGCGGCAAGCGTGGTAGTCGCTGGGCCAAAGAGATCGCTCCAACTGGCTGAGGTGGAGAGCATCAAGCAGTATCTTGATCGAGGTGGTCGGCTGGCGGTGCTGGCTGATCCCCTGATCGACACAGGACTGGAGCCGCTATTAGCGCGCTGGGGCGTCACCCTTGGTCCCGGAGTGATCGTGGACCAGGAGGGGCGCACGTTTGGAGGCTCCTACACGTTGCCGCTGATCACAACCTACTCGGTGCATGAGATCGTGCGCGAATTGAAGCTCACGACGTTGTTCCCGGAGGCAAGGCCGTTGTCCCTGGACCTCAAGTCCCCGACCACCGGCCTGATTTCCCTGGCGCAGACCAGCAGTCAGAGCTGGGCTGAGTTAGATGTGCACGTGCGCCCGCCGCAGTATGATCCCAATCGCGAAAGGCGTGGGCCCTTTGTGCTGGCGGTGGCGGCGGCTCCGCGCGACATGCTGGCCGACGTGAAGGGCAGTCCTCGGATGATCGTGGTCGGTGACTCTGATTTTCTGAGTAACGTGTATTTTAACTTCTCGGGGAATCGCGATCTGTTCTTGAATATGCTCAACTGGCTGCTGCAAGGACTGGATTCGTACACGATCCGCCCGCAGCCCGTGAACGTCAGCCCCATCATTCTGTCCGAACATCAAGCGCGTGTGCTCTTTGTTGTTCCAGTGGTCGCGGTGCCTCTCCTGATCACCTGTGCCGGCTGGGGAATCTGGCGGTATCGGCGGATGCGGGTCTGAGTTAGTCAGGTGCTTAAACCACTCGTCCCCACCCTTGGTCTTAGCCTTCTCCTGGTTCTTCTCTGGCTGTACTGGGACCAGGTCCGCACATGGAGTGTGAAGGCCTCCAGTCAAGCTAACGAAACGTTGCAGGCAAAGCCCGCTCTGGCATTCCAGCCGGCCAATGTCAAGGCTTTCCGGATACGAAACGGCCAGAAGCAATTCATCGCTGCGCGAATGAACGAAGATCGTACCTGGCTGCTGGAGACACCGTTCCGGGCCCCGGCTGACGCCTATGCGGTTGAGAGTGCACTGAGCATTTTGAGCAGTGTGAAGACGTTGCGTCCGGTCGCCGGTGAAGCCGCGAGCCTGACTGATTTTGGACTCCAGGAGCCTCAAATCTTTATAGAGCTTGAGGAGGCCGCCGGTCAGCGATGGCTTGCCGTTGGCAAGGCCTCCCCCCGCGGAGACGGCTACTATGCGAGAAGCTCGCAGGGCGATCAGGTTGTGCTAGTCACGCAGAAGGACATTCGGTTGCTCCCGCAGACCCCCGGCGAGCTGCTGGACCTGCGTGTGGTGCCACTTGTCCAGGACCCGCTCCATACGATCGAGGTTACACAAGGGGGCAACTCGTTCCGTCTCCAGGCGACGACCGATGGATGGGCGATTCTAAAACCCCTTCGTACCAGGGCCGACCGCCATGTGATGAGTGAATGGCTCTACCGACTGACCGCACTCCGAGCCGGCAAGGTGTACCCGAAGGAGCCGCTTGACGGCGGATCCGAAGAGCCTTCTCGCCTGGGAGCCATTCGACTGTCCGCTGGGAATGTCAGCCAGTCTGTTGAATTCTTCCGCACTGGCCGTACTGTTCTCGCCCGTCGGTCCGATCATCCCACGCTTTGGTATGAATTGGCGGGACAGGATGCGTCAGTCCTCTTGCCGGACATGTTTAGCTTGCGAGATAAGCACTTAATCACAGAAATAGAACCCCGCTCTGTCATGGCGCTGGAGATACAGCATCATGGTCGTGTCGTGCGATTGGTTCGACTGGGGGCGGGATGGGCTCTCAACAGCCTGCCGCTGTCGTCCGATCGGGCCCAATCGGTGGAGCGCTGGTTGACTGATTTGAATCTGTTCCAGTGGAGCGAGCCACTCGGAGATCCCGCGCGGTGTGGGATATTAGGCGAAAGTCGCTGGCAAGTAAGCCTTCGAGGCCGCGATGGTCAGACTGTGGGGAGATTGCAGATAGCTCGCACCACGTTGTGTGGAGATGTGGGGACCACGACCCGAGGCGACCCCGTCAAATTGGGGGATACTAGGCTGATCGAACAGCTTCCCATTGACTAGAGTAACTTTTCGAGAGTCTCCCAGTCGGTGGCGGGCTGGGAGCAGGTGAAGTTGTGGCAGACGTAGGCGGTGGGCTTGCCGTCGATCGCGGTCTTGCCTTTGGCCGCCGCCGGCACATAGCCGGAGCCAGTGCCGTCCGCCAGCACCAGCGTTTTGTTCGGCACGTAGCGACTGGCGATCTTCGCTAACAAGTCCTTCATCTCCGGCGTGTCCCGCTTTCCAACCAGCACGATCTCCTTCGGCTTGCTGAGGTAGAAGTCCAGCGCGCACAGCATGGAGGCCATACCGAAGGGGTTCTGGTCCATGTGTGTCCGGAACAGCCGCAGGGTCTGCTCGGCCTTATCGAGGTAGGGTTGCTCGCCGGTGTAGAAGTACAGCCGGAGGAAGTTCATCGTCGCCACGGCATTGCCGGACGGAATCGCCGAGTCCTCGCCGGTCTTCATGCGCTGGAGGAGTGACTCGTGGTCCTTGCCCGTGAAGAAGCAGCCGCCGGTCTGCGGATCCCAGAACTGCTCCACCATGACGGCGGTGAGCTCGCGGGCCTTATCCAGGTAAGTCGGCTTGGCCGTGGCCTCGAAGGCGTCGATCAGGGCCGCGCTCAGGAAAGCGTAGTCGTCCAAGTAGCCATTGAGTTTGCCGATGCCTCCGGTCACAGTTCGAAAGAGCCGGCCGTTCTTGTAGGCTCGCTCCAGCAGGAAACCCAGGGCTTTCTCGGCCATCTCGAGATATGTCGGACGGCCGAGCGTCTGATAGGCGTCCAGGACGCCGGAGATCATCAGGCCGTTCCAGCTCGTGAGGATCTTCTCATCGCGCAGGGGCTTGACCCGGCGCTCGCGCACTTCCAGCAGCTTGCGGCGCGCCTCGGCGATGAGTCGTTCCCCCTCCCCCTCATGACCCATTGCAGCTTGAGGAGCAATGGGTGCCCCGGAGGGATGGGAGGGGGTGAATACGACCCGGCCGTTGGCGTGGATCAGGTTGGGAATGTTCTTGCCCTCGAAGTTGCCGTGGTCCGTGATGTCATAGACGCGGCAGAAGATCTCGCCCAGATCGGACCCCAGGACAGCCTTGATCTCCGTCTGATCCCAGACAAAATACTTGCCCTCGTGCCCTTCGCTGTCGGCGTCCTGCGCCGTATAGAACCCGCCGTCCGGATGGACCATCTCGCGGCGGATGTACGCGAGCGTCTCCTCGACGACTTGCTTGAAGCGTGGCTCACGGCTCAGCCGCCAGCCATCCAGGTAGAGCCGGACGAGCTGTGCGTTGTCATAGAGCATCTTCTCGAAATGCGGCACCAGCCACTGGCCGTCCGTCGAGTAGCGGTGAAAGCCGCCGCCGATGTGGTCGTAGATGCCGCCGGCCCCCATCTTCCAGAGTGAATGGAGCGTCATGTCGAGGGGCGGGGGGTCCTTCGTGCGGGCGAACTGGCGGAGCAGCGCGTGGAAGGGTGGGGGCGTGGGGAACTTGGGCGCGTCGCCGAACCCGCCGTGGACCGGCTCATAGAACGAACTGAGGTCCTTGACGGCGCCATCGAGGAGCTCTTCGGTGAGCGGATCGGTGGACGGCTGCGGGGAGCTGATGTGCTGCAGGCCGGCCTTGACCTTGTGGACGTTCTGCTGGACCTGCTCGTGCTCCTTCGTGTAGGCCTCGGCCACGCCCAGGAGCACCTCGGGAAATCCCGGCATGCCGTAGCGTGGCGTTGGGGGGAAATAGGTCCCACCCCAGAACGGTTCTTGATCGGGCGTCAGGAAGACCGTCAGCGGCCAGCCACCGCCCCGCCGCATGAAGGCCTGCGCCGATTTCTGGTAGATGTCGTCGAGGTCCGGGCGCTCTTCGCGGTCCACTTTGATGTTGATGAAATGCTCGTTCATGATCTTCGCGATGTCCGGGTTCTCGAACGACTCACGCTCCATCACGTGGCACCAGTGGCAGGCGGAGTAGCCGATCGACAGCAAGATCGGTTTATTTTCGGCCTTGGCGCGGGCCAGGGCCTCCTCGCCCCAGGGGTACCAGTCCACCGGGTTGTGGGCGTGTTGCAGAAGATAGGGGCTGGTCTCCTGGAGCAGCCGGTTCCTGTACTTCGGCGTGTCGCTCATGCATGCATCGTACATGGTTAGCCGCTGATTTCGCAATCTGCTTGCGGGTCCTGTCATCGAGTCACCGGAGCACCCGTTGCTCTCGGAGTGGGTCCTGTCGCCGAGCAGCCCCGCAGACTCGCCTGTAGGTGCCTGGGCTCATCGGGGCGCCCCGCTCGGCGCCACCCACTCCCACTGCAACGGGTATGCTATAGTCCTCATCCCGTGAGGGATTATTACAAAGTATTAGGTGTTGAGCAGGACGCCGCAGCGGAGGAGATCAAGCGCGTCTACCGCAAGCTGGCGAAAGAGAACCACCCTGATCTCCATCCCGGCGACAAGAAGGCGGAGGCCCGCTTCAAGGAGGTCAGCGAGGCGTACGGGGTCCTGGGAGATCCGCAAGCGAAGGAGGAGTATGACCGGCTCCGCTTCGGCGGCCATCCGACGTACGGAGTCCGGGAAAAGCCGATCAACGTCGAGATCTTCGTCAGCCAGGCGATGGAGAAGCTCTACGAGGGCGGTCACGAAGAGATCCAGGGCTACCTCCTGAGGAACATTCCGAAGCTGCGGGAGGAGGTCGAGATCATTCGCACGATCACGAAGTCGAAGATCGGCTATGACGCGTTCAAGCCCAAGATTGTGGAGGAGCACGCCCGCAAAGCCTTTGCCGGCTGGATCGACGAGGACATGATCGTCCGGCGCAGCAAGATCATCCACGTGGCGCTGTTCAACCTGCTCAACCAGGGCGCGGCCGACCGCAAGCGGGAGCAGGAGGTGGACAAGCTGAAGAAGCGGCTGGAGAATGCCTGGGAGGACGGGCAGGTGGCGGGCTATCGCGACGCGCTCGAGATGTTCTACCAGCGCAACAAGTAGCGGACAAGGTGGGGCGGGGCAGCGACCGCTGCCCCGCTTGCGAAGAGGTGAGTGCCTACCGACTCTGGCCGCCGCCGCCCGCGCGATTCTCGCGCCCCTCGCGCCGATCTTGGCGGGCGTCCTGGCGATCGTGACGCAGTTCCTGGCGGTCGTGGCGTAACTCCCGCCTGTCTTCATGGACTTTCCGCTCGCCTTGGCGGATTTCCTGGCGATCTTTCGCGATTTCTTCCTTGCTCGCGCCTGAGCGAATATCCTGGCGCAGTTCCTGACGGTCCTTCTGCAACTCCTTGGCCTCCCCCTCCAGCTTCCGGCGATCGTTCATGATCTCCTTTCGATCTTCCCGGATCTCCCGACGATCATCCCGCAGTTCTCGCGCGTCTCGGCGCAACTCTCCACCTGGACCGGCCTCGCGAACCGGCCGATCCTTCAGATCCTGCCGCCGCTCGCGCTGATCTTCCCGTAGATCCTTTCTGTCTTGCCGGATATCCTTGCGGTCCTGGCGAATATCCTGCGTGTCCTTGCGAATGTCTCCCTGTGCGGGTGGAGTCGTGCTCGGCGTGGTCGTTGTTTGCTGCGCCTGGCTGATCCCGCTGCCCAGCAGGATCAGCCCCAGCAAGGCCGCCCCGCCCGCTGTCCACATTTGTCTTCCCATCGCATCCTCCTTGTTTAGTTGTGCAGCCACCAAGCCCTCATCTGCCCTTGTCACGGCAAGAAGAAGTCAAAAGGTAGAAGGTGATTGAGCAAGTTGGATGCCATGGGGAGCAAAAGCGCGGTGCGCACCTGGCGGGTCAGCAAAACACAGAATTGCAGAGGCGGGTTGTATGAAACCCTGACAAATTTGCTGCCTGATGAAGGGATCGTGTGCGTTGGGGTACACCTGAAATGCGGTGAGGCCTAGGCGGTACCGGGCAGCTTAGTGTGCGGGATCGAGCAAGCTTGGTGGTCAGGCGTGGCCGGCGGGGGCGCGTCCGTCGGCGGATTCCATCAAGGCCTTCATCGCGGCGATGCTGGAGCTGGCGCACATCGTGGCGGCGGTCACGATCGTGCTGTGGGCCCGCGCGCCCATGGCGGTGGCCACGGCTTCGCCGAATTTCTTGAAATAGCGGTCACGCTCCGCACCCTCTTCCGTGACCAGGAATTGAAACGGCTGGTAGAACTTCTGGGCGTCTTCGAAAGCGGCCGCGATGGACACCTTCACCGGAATCTCGTCGTACACACCCCCGGCTTGCTGGCGGAACGCGTTGTTCATCTGGTCGATCACCGCGTCTTCCACGGCGTCCAGGAACTGGAGGTACTCGCTGACGGGCACGTAGAACGCCGCCACGCGATCGGCGAGGTTGAACAGGACTTTCAGAAACTCCAGGAAGGCTTCCCAATCCTGCTTGCGAGTCATCTTGCTCGCGAGGCCGGGGGTGTTCCGCTTGAGCAGCGTCATGGACTCCCGCGCGATCATCAGCATCAGCTCGCCCATGACCCAGGCCTTTCGCTGAAATTCGGGAGAGAGGCCTGTCTTCGATCCGCCCGCGGTGCGGGGAGGCCGGTAGGTGAAGCTGGCGCCGCACGTCGGGCAGGTGACCTGGAGGATCTCGCCGGCGGGAATGCGGAGCTGCTGCCCGCACTGGGCGTTCATGCAGGTGACGATCTCGGAGGAATCGGCGGTCTCCATCATGCAGTCCCGAGGCCGGACGTGTTCCCTTCGTCCTTCGACAACTGCTCGACAAACTTTGCGCCGACGATGGCGGTGACCCGGTTCATGTGCGTAGAGAGCTCCTCCCATTCCGCCGGGTCCAGGTCCTTCTTGAGCTGCGGATGGATCCCCCACTTGGCGCTGACCAGCTCGCCTTCGCGCACGACCAGCACGTTGATCAACTGGATGCTGTTGGGGGCGCCGTCTGGCGCGCCCGGCGGTTGGGGCGATCCGGGTGCTCGTTCAGCCATGGCATGCTCCTTAGCAAGGTGAGCGTATCAACGATGGTCGTATGATACACGAATAAGTCGTCGATGCGCATCAGCGGCGGCTCAATTGAAACTCCGAAAGTCATGTGCTAGGGTTTCGCCCGGTCTCAGGCGGAAGGAGAACCGATCGTCTCGCCATCAAGAAGGAGGTGACCCATGCCGACATACATCAGTCATATCACCTGGACCGAGCAGGGGATCCGGAGCGTGAAAGACTCGCCGAAACGGCTGGATGCGGTCAAGAAGCAACTCAAGACACTGGGGGGCGAACTGAAGGCCTTTTACATGACCCAGGGGACCTATGATGCGCTCCTGATTTTTGAGGTCCCCAATGATACCGTTCTGGCGAAGTTGCTCCTTCAGGTAGGCTCTGCCGGGAATGTCCGCACCACCACGGTCAGGGCCTACGCAGAGGCGGAGTATCGGGAGATCATGGCTGGGCTCTCCTGAGAGGGAGCACGGAGGGACACAGCTGGGAGAAGCAGTCAGCTAGGTATGCGTCCCGGTGAGGATGGTGAGCACCATGGCGGTAAGATACATCAGGCTCACACCGGTGAACACGCCAGTCGCGGTCTCCATGCGGCGGGTTGCGGTGTAGAAGGTTGTGACCAGGGAGAAGATCACGTACAGAAGGGAGCCGGCCGCCAGCGCGTAGAACATGATGGAGAGATAGGAGGAGACCGCGAATGCGCTGATCACGGTCCCCAGACACGTCGGTGCGCCGGCGAGGAATCCCATGAGGACGACGTCTTGGAATCGCGGCGCCGACCTGCCCGCGGCCCCGATGATCGCGAAACCTTCCGTGCTGTTGTGGAGCGCAAACCCGCTGACAAGCACCCAGCTCAGCACCCACGCGCCGTTGGCATAGCTCGCGCCGATGGCGAGTCCTTCGCCCAGGTTGTGAAGCCCCATGCCCAGCGCGATCATGTAGGGGAGGAACAAGCGCGACGATTCCAACCTGTTCGCCCGCTGCTGTCTTTGCTCAAGCGCCACCAACCCGACAAAGCCGACGAGCAGGCTCCCCAGGAACGCGATCCAGGACAGGGGATTGGTGGCGCCGGTGAGTTCCACCGCCTCGTGCATCAGGTCGAAAAACAGGTAGACCAGGATGCCCGTCGAGATGCCGGTCAGAAATCCTTCCCATGACCGGTTTAGCAGCTTCAGCACGAGAAACGCTGCTCCAATGCCGAGGTAGACCGGAATGACCCCGGCGATACTGCCGAGGGCGAGTAGCTCCCAGACGGTGCGATGCTGGCCCATGTGCACTCCTGTACGACTGGTGAGAGTCGCTTATAATATTGAGATTAGTTATCATTATTCACTAGGGGGTCGTCTCCTGTCAACTGTTAACTTCGCGTGCTTGTAAGTCACGCCTGCCCGGCCTCCTTGACCCGCTCCTGATTGTTGGGTATTTTTGAGCGATGCCCTGCCCTTGCCGCATGCGCGTCGTCATCCTTCCGGCGCTCTTTGTGCTCACGGTCCTGGCCCCGTCGGTCGGCGCTGTCGAGATCGTCGCGCCCAAAGACGGCGACGTCGTCCCCATCGGGGCGGAGTTGGTGATCCAGGTCCAGGCCAGCGCAGGCGACGACATCGATCGGGTGTCTTTGGCCCACTCCGATGAGCCCATGAAACACAACCCCCAGACCGGTTATTTCGAGCAGCGGATCAAGCTGCGCGGCGACACCCTGGGGCCGATCGAGATCGAAGTCTGGAGCAGGAACAGTAAGGGCGTGATCAGCACGGCCAAAGTCAGCGTCCACGTCAACCTGCCGCCCGTGCTGCCGCTCATTTCGCTGCGCATCCATGCCGAGCAGCGGAAGCTCGTACTGGAAGCCCTCGGCGAGAAGCGGGACCTGCAGGTGATCGGCGAGTTCCCCGACGGCACCGTGCGGTTCATCTCGAAAGCCGCCTTCGGAACGACCTATCAGAGCCGGAATGAGAAAATCGTCAAGGTTGACGCCAATGGCGTGGTCACCGCGGTGGGCATCGGGGAGACGATCATCGTCGTCCGCAACGGCGACAAGGAGGCGCAGGCCCGGGTGATCGTCAAGCCCAAGCTTCCTGAAGAGGAGAAGAAAGAGACTTAGGAGGGATGTCCGGCCGACCGAAGGCTCTGCGCGCTGGCCTTCGCGTAGAGCTGCTCCGTGTAGTCGCGCACCATCCGGCGGGTGCAGAACCGCGGCACGACGCTGCGGATGGTCTCTCGCATCATGTTCAACCAGCCCCTCGGCACCCCGTCCCGGTCCCGGTCGTAGTACAGGGGGACCACCTCCTGCTCCAGCGTGCGGTACAGCGCCTCGGCGTCGGCGGCGTCCTGTGCGCTGGGGTCCGGATGGAACTCCGGACGGCCGATCGCCCACCCGTTGGCGCCGGTATACCCTTCCACCCACCACCCGTCCAGGATGCTCAGGTGCGGCACGCCGTTGAGGGCCGCTTTCTGGCCGCTGGTCCCACAGGCCTCCTGCGGCGGGCGGGGCGTGTTCAGCCAGACATCCACGCCGTGGATGAGGTACTTCGCTGTGTGCAGGTCGTACTCTTCCACAAAGGCGATGTGGCCGCCGAAGCCGTGGTCCTTGGCGAGGGAATAGACCTGGCGGATGAAGTACTTGCCATGCTCGTCGGCAGGGTGGGCCTTGCCCGCGAAGATGATCTGGACCGGCCGCCAGGGATCCTGCATCAGGCGCTTGAGGCGTTCCAAGTCCCGGAACAGCAGCGTCGCACGCTTGTAAGTGGCGAAGCGCCGCGCGAACCCGATCGTCAGCGCATCCGGATCCAGCAGCGTACCGGAGGCTAGGACCTGCGCAGGGTCTATCTCGCCCTGGATCCAACGGAGCCGCGCCTGCTCGTTGCTGTACCCCAACAGCTTGCGCTTGAGGGCCAGGTGCGTGTTCCACAGCTCCTGATCGGGGACGTCCGCGACGCGCTCCCACAGGGTGGGATCGTCATGGCGGGCGACCCAGTCGGGCCCCAGGTACTTCGCATAGAGCTGCCGCATCTCGGGTGCGATCCAGGTCGGAACGTGGATCCCGTTCGTGATGGACGAAATCGGGACCTGTTCCTCAGGGACGCCCGGCCAGACATAGCCCCACATGCGGCGGGCCACCTCACCGTGTTGGCGGCTCACGGCGTTGCGGTAGCCGCTCATCTGCAGGCCCAACACTGTCATGTTGAAGGCGGTGTCCACCGTGCCCGGCGCGCAACCCAACCGGAGGAAGTCCTCGCGGCTGATCTGCAAGAGCTCGCAGAACGGGGTGAAATATTTCTCCATCAGGTGGAACGGAAAGGCGTCATGGCCGGCCGGCACAGGCGTGTGGGTCGTGAACACAGTGGAGGCTTTCACGGCGTCCACGGCTTCGCCGAATGGCAGCCCAGCCTGACGACACTCCCGGAGACGCTCCAGGGTCAGGAACGTCGCATGCCCTTCATTGGCGTGCCACACGGTCGGCTGGAGGCCCAGCGCCCGCAGCACGCGCACGCCGCCGATGCCCAGGATGATCTCCTGAAGGATACGCATCTCCTGGTCGCCGCCGTAAAGGCGAGCCGACAGCTCGCGATCCCAGGGCGCGTTGGCCTCCACGTCGGTGTCCATCAGGTAGAGCGCCACCCGGCCGACGTGGACCTGCCAGACCGCGACGTGGATGGTCCGCCCATCCAGGTGGATCTGGATCGTCAAGCGCTCGCCATTCGGGAGGAGGGCGGGGCGGATCGGCGCGTCGGCGGCGATGAACGGAACGGAGCAGGCTTGCTGCCAACCGTCGGGAGAGATACGCTGGCGAAAGTAGCCATGAGGGTACAGGAACCCGACGCCGACCAGGTGGACGCCCAGGTCGCTGGCTTCCTTGCAGTGATCACCGGACAGGATGCCCAGACCGCCGCTGTAGATGGGCAAGGACTGGTGCAGGCCGAATTCAGCGGAGAAATACGCGATGAGGCTGTGCGCCATCTCCGGATGCTGGCGTGCGAACCACGTGTCCTCCGCGGACATGTAGGTGTCGAACGCCAGAAGGACGGCCTGATAGCGCCGCAGGAAGGCCGGGTCCGTGGACGCAGAGCCGGCGCGCTCGGGGCTGAGCTGGCGGAGCAGCTTGACCGAGTTGTGCGAAGTCAGCTTCCAGACCGTGCGATCGAGGGTTTCAAAGAGGGCTCTGGCGTCCGGGTTCCAGCTCCACCAGAGATTATGGGCCAGTTCCCAGAGCCGGCTCAGTGAGGACGGGAGATGAGCCGGACTCTGGGGTAGTGGTATCGGGTCGTTCAACAAGCCTCCTTGGCTAGTACTCGTCCACGGCGCAATGCAACTTGGCATAGCAATTTACCGTAATCGTCGCGAAAATGCAAGAATCATAGGCATCTAAATAGATATCTAATCCCTGTGCGTTCCGGCGAAAATCCGGACATTAGTGTATTTTTTATCAGGTGAATAATTGAACAGGTCACATCAGTCGAAGCCGGAGGTTTCGTTCAAGGAGAGAGCTTCACGCGGTTCCGGGCGTGGGAGGAGATGGAAATGCCGCCGCCGGCGTCCACGATCACGGCGCCCAGCCCGAGCCGCTCGGCCAGGGCCAGACCGCGGACAGGCCCCATGACAAACACCCCCGTCGCCAGGGCGTCCGCGGTGGTGGCGTCCGGGGCGACGATGGTGACGCTCTGGCACAGGCGGGCCGGCTGCAGCGTTTTGGGGTCCAGGATGTGATGGTACCGGACGCCGTCCTTGATAAAATACCGCTCGTAGTCGCCGGAAGTGGAGACGGCCTCGTCGGTGGCGTCCAGCGTGGCCAGGATTTTGCCGGGCTCGCGGGGATGCTG
>VBOF01000236.1 GCA_005877855.1 Nitrospirota bacterium
GAAAGATATTGGCGCTGATGTCGATGCCCTCAATGCTGCCACAGCCTGCGCCGTCAGCGGGGCTTGCGGCGCACTCCCCCCGCCTGATACCACACCTCCCACCGTGTTCCTTTCGGCTCCCACGAGTGGAGAGACAGTTTCAGGCTCTGCAGACACCACCCCTCCACCTGCACCAGGAACTCCCTCGATTACTCCTTCCAGCACCAATTCAACCGGAGCCACCTTTTCTATCACCTGGCCTCAATCCATTGATCAGCCTTCCAATACCGCTGTTCCCGCGTATCTTTGGAACGCGGCGTACAATGACGGCCAATCTCCCAAGTCGGGGACTGTCTCCGCCAACTCTCTCATGCTCTCGATGCCTTATCATACAAGCGGTACTACTCGATCAGGCTTCTTCTGCGTGAAGTCAGTAGATGCCGCAGGGAATCAAAGCCTCGATCAATCCTGCAATGCCTTTACGGTTCCGGCTCTTTCTACAATCTCAGCGCCACCACCTCCACCATCTTCAGCAACATGGCCGAACGAACCGGCTGGTTTTACTCCGCTCACGGATTGGCCATTCAACACGGTCACGGGGAGCGGGTGGAATCAGAACACCGGGAATGCGACTATTGTCCCAGACGGCACAGCACCGCTTTCACCGGCAAATGTCATGCAGATGCCCTATCCGGCCGGATTCGTCGCTGGATCCGCTCCTGACACTGTCTGGCGCAGTCTCGGGGTCGATGAAATGTATTTCGGATTCTGGTGGAAGCCTTCAAATCCATGGCAGGACCAAACGGCAGGGAACAAGATCGTATTCCCCGACGTTGGGACAAATCATACTTTTCTCATCATGATGCCGGGCAATCACGAAATTTGGGCGCAGCTCGATTTTGGAGCAGACAACAGCCACTTGTTGAATGCCGGACCTAGCGCCCCAGGCCCCATCAACGTCTGGGGCAATCGAGTAACCGTATCTCTTGGGCAATGGCATCGGATTGAAGGTCACATGAAAAAGAGCACGAACTCGACGTCCAGAGATGGAATTCTGCGATGGTGGGTAGACGGGGTGAACGCCGGCAACTACACCAATGTCAATTATCTCGGTACATTTCAAGAGTTTCAATTCAGTCCTACATGGGGCGGGGTTGGCGGCACCAAGACCGAGAATGATTATTACTGGTACGATCATGTCCGCATAAGTATCCCAGGAACTGGTACCACACCACCGCCGCCGCCGCCGCCTCCCGCTTCAACCCTCATTCAAGAAGGCTTCGAAGATACGGCATTTTCCGGAAGAGGATGGTATGACAACACCACTCCTATCGTAACGACCGCGCAGCATCACAGCGGGGTCGGCGCTGCAGAGTTTCATTTTCTGCCGGGTGCTACCACCGCAGTTAATGGGGGATCGATGCGGCATCTTTTCACCCCATCCAATTCGGTCTACATCAGCTATTGGGTGAAGTACAGCACCAATTGGGTCGGTTCGGGGCAATTATTCCATCCCCACGAGTTCCTCATCTTGAGCAATCAGGATGGAGACTTTGACGGCCCTTCACATAACTGGCTTACCGCATATATTGAGCATAATTACCAAAACGGCGGCATCCCGCGCTTAGCACTCCAGGACAATAAAATGATCAACACCACGTTCGGCACTCCTCCGGTCAATCTTGTGGGGATTACCGAAAACCGTTCGACTGACGGCTGTAACGGTGTTGTTGAAACCGGTGTGGTCACGAGCTGCTTCAACATGCCGCCGTGGTATAACGGCAAAGAGATCTCTGCTCCCCAGGTGTGGTTTCAACCAAATCCCGGCACCAACTACAAAGGCGACTGGAATCATGTGGAGGCCTATTTCAAACTCAATTCAATTGCGGGAGGTATCGGCCAAGCCGATGGCACGGCGCAATACTGGTTCAATGGTATGCCCGTTATTGATCGTCACGATATCGTCTTCCGCACTGGCATAAATCCGAATATCCAGTTTCACCAATTTATGATTGCGCCCTATATCGGCTCCGGTTCTCCCGCTGACCAATACATGTGGGTTGATGATCTTGCCGTGGGAGATCAATCTCCGTATGCGGCATCTCCTGTGCCTGACCCAGCGCCAGCACCCACACCACCCCCCCCTTCAACCACCGACGCCACTCCACCTCCTGCTCCCGGAACTCCTTTGATCACCCTTTCCAGCACCAATTCAACCGGAGCTACCTTCACGATTTCTTGGACTCAATCCGTTGATCAACCCTCCAATACAGCAGTTCCCACTTACACCTGGACTGCAGGATACAATGATGGACAATCTCCTAGGTCAGGCACAGTCTCCACCAACTCTCTCACGCTGACTATGTCCTACCACACAAGCGGCACTCCTCAATCTGGTTTCTTCTGTGTGAAAGCGAAGGATGCCGCAGGGAATCAAAGTATCGATCAATCGTGCAATGCATTGACGGTTCCGGCACCTCCTACAACACCTCCACCCCCGCCACCCTCATCCTCATCCCTCTACTTCAATTCTTCGGAGTCCGGATGTAACGGCTCTGATCCGAATGTGCTCTGGTGCGATGATTTTGAACGCGGCTATTGGGCCAAGACTATGGCTGATCCAAGTGCCACGAATGGAGGTTGGAACATGACTCCATTTAGTCCCGCCTGGCCGGATCCGGCAGGCACGAACTATGGGCGTTGCGGCAGCGCAGGAGCCGCCGGCACAAATTGTTCGGCCGACTCCGGCCAACCCAGCGTTGGCCAGGGTCAGCATGCCGCGATGGGCGACCATGGCTTCGTCAATAACACAACTGTCTCTGAATTCTATTTTCGCATCTACGTCCAGCCTCAGCCGAACATGCAATACAGTACCAACAATAAGTTCCTGACTTTTAATCCGTTTCCGGGCTCGGGTGGGATCTTCTTCGGTGGCGTTGCGGCACCCGTTGCGGGAGATTTGGGCATGGCGCCAGTTTATGAGCAGACCATCTACAATAATCCCTTCCGCTACCAGAATCGCAATTGCGCGGGGGGTGCCACGCATCTCCGCAGCGCTTCTGGATACTATCCCGGGGCTGCAACCGATCCGATCTGCGACACAACGTTTGTGCCTGTAGCTCAAAACCCCGCGCATTGGTACTTCATAGAAGCGCACGTCAAACTCAACTCACCCGGTGTCGCCAATGGTGTTTTTGAGCTCTGGGTGAATGATTGCGGCACGAGCGGCGTTTGTTCCGGTGCGCCAATATTGCGTTCGCAGTATTCCGATATCCAATATGTTGGACCGAGCGGCAATAATTTCGGTTATTCACAAATTGGGTCCGTCTGGGTAGAAAACTGGCAGAACCCAGCTATGACTGGTAGTGAGCGCTATGATCAAATCAAAGCTTCCAAAGTCGGCCCCATCGGCTTTGCCGGATCAACTGGAACAACACCGCCTCCACCCCCACCATCTTCTTCCAGTGCGTTTTGGACGGAAGATTGGGCGGGATATACGGTCGGCGACAACTGTTTCCATAATGCAAACTGGAACCGCGCCAACGATGGGCAGTTCAACCCGGACATCGTCACGAGCGCCAATGGTCTCGTGTTCAGTGGAACGCAGGCGTGTCACGGCCACTACACGGTTCCCTCCGGTACTGGCGCCTCCGGCACATACGCCGACCGATTTTTCGGCACGACAGTCTCCGAGGTGTGGGGGCGGGTAATGCACCGTGTCACCGGACCAAATGGAGTGGGAACCTTCACGTACGCTCCTGATTCAAACAAGCGGTACCAGATTATGAACAGTAACTTGCCTGCGAACACGCTATCGAATTTCTGGGTCGAAGGCTTCGCCGACACGAATGGTATCGGGTATGTCGCGCAGACCCCAACCCTCGGCACCATCAACTACAAGCCGAATGTCGCCAACATCGCGGTAACTGACCCTACGCACTGGTACTGCCTTGAACAGCACATCAAAGCTGGCACGCCCGGCAATGCCGATGGCGTGCTCGAAGCGTGGGTGGACGGCACGCAGACCGTCAGTTATACGGGTCAGAACTTCGTCGGCGTCGGTCAAGATCCGACCCAACTCTTCGCCAATGTGCGGATGTACATCCAGCTTGGGGTCGGTGAGGGGTATTTTGAACTTCTCACCTTTGGCACGACGCGGATAGGCTGTCCTACACCATCTCCAACCCCGACGCCAACTCCAACTCCCACACCTCCGCCGCCCCCTCCATCTTCCACCGACACCACGCCACCTCCAACCCCAGGCGCTCTTTCTATTACACTCTCCTCAACCAACTCCACCGGAGCTACCTTTGGCATCTCCTGGCCTCAATCGATTGATCAACCTTCCAATACTGCTGTCCCAACCTACTCCTGGACGGCAGGATCATTGATGCAACAGGGAATGTGAGCGTTGATCAATCCTGCAACGCATTTACCGTGCCGGCACCAGTTACGACTCCGCCTCCACCCCCACCACCCTCATCCTCATCCCTCTACTTCAATTCTTCGGAGTCCGGATGTAACGGCTCTGATCCGAATGTGCTCTGGTGCGATGATTTTGAACGCGGCTATTGGGCCAAGACTATGGCTGATCCAAGTGCCACGAATGGAGGTTGGAACATGACTCCATTCCCGCCCGCAGGCAGCTGGCCTGATTCAGCAGGCACGAACTTCGGCCGCTGCGGAGGACAAGGTGTCGCCGGAACCAATTGTGCCGTAACGAGCGGTTTTCATCCAAACGCCATAGGACAAGCTCCGGCAATGGGCGATCACAGCTTTAACGGGACCCAAAGTGTCGATGATATCTATATGCGCCACTACCGTAAGTTCCTTCCTGGTTTTCAATTCGGCGCTGAAAAGATTTGGACGGTCAATGCCTGCTGTGCCGGAATCGGGGGCATCAAATTTGCCAATAACTCTCTAGGGGCGGTAGCTTCGGTGGGTTCGCAGGCAAGTCCTGTAACCACTGTTGCGGCCGAAGACGCCAACCGCTCCTGGAACTATACGGTCACTTCCGGCAACTGGTATTACATAGAAGAGCACATCAAATTAAATACTCCGGGCGTTGCAAATGGTGTTCTTGAAATATGGGCCGACAACTGCGGCGCCAACGGTCTTGGATGCACGGGAACTCCCACCCTGCGTGCGCAATACACCAATGTGCTGTGGCGTCTTGCCGGCGATAATACCCAGATTGGTTCCATCTGGCTTGAAAGTTGGTCGAATATTCCGTCCATCGGCGAAGAATACTACGACCAGATCAAAGTCTCCAACGTAGGCCCAATCGGCTTCACGCCAATGGGAACCCCTCCTTCCGATATCGTCGCACCCACTGTGTCAATGA
>VBOF01000237.1 GCA_005877855.1 Nitrospirota bacterium
GTGCTGGATGACGCGCAGAAGGTGGCAGTCGGCGCCGTCAATGTCCGCCTGCGTCGCGATGAACTCTTCAAGGCGATCCAGGAGGTCCGGATCGGCGAACAGGGGCATGCGATGCTCTTGAGCACGGCCGGACGGCCGTTGATCTGCCCGGTGCTCTCCCCCGACAAGCATACGATCAACGCCTCCTTGATGCGGCAGATCACACAACCGACAGCCGGGTGGGTGGTGGCCGAAGATGACTCGCATGGGGGCAGGAACGCGATCGTCGGGTATGCGCCGGTCCGGTTTCCGGTCGCTCTCGCCCGTGAGAGCCTGGGCGGGGACGGAGTGCAGTGGATCGCCTTCGTCCGGCAGGACCCGAAAGAGACGTTCGCGCCGCTGACCCAGCTCATCTGGAAGGTCTCCGCAGGGGCGATCGGGGTGTTCGTCCTCATGCTCCTGGCGGGCTCCTTCCTGGCCCGCCGGATTGTGCGCCCCATCCAAGTGCTGCAAGAGGGGGCGGCCGTGATCGGTCGGGGCCAGCTCGACCACCGTCTCGCTATCACGACCGGCGACGAGATCGAGAAGCTGGCCGACAGCTTCAACCAGATGGCGGTCAGTCTCAGTCAGCACACGGAAGGACTTGAACACGAGGTGGCCCGCCGGACGCGGGACCTCCGCGAGTCGCAGGAGCGCTACAAGATTTTGTTCGACGAGGCCGCCGATTCGGTGATCATGGTGAATCCCGGCGGAGGCATCATCGCGGTCAACCGGCGCCAGGAAGCCATCCTCAAGTATCCGGAAGAGCAGCTCGTAGGCCGGCGCTTCATCGACCTCATCCTGCCCAAGTACCAACCATCGGTCACGTCGCTGATAGACGAGATCCTCAAGGGGTCGAACAAGACGCCGACGGTGGAAGTCAAGGTGTTCGATCGGGCCGGGCGGCCGGTTTCCATGGAGCTGGACCTCACCGGCATCGGGGCCGGTCCCATGACCTACATCATGGTGCAGCTGCGCGACATCACGGAACGCAAGGCCCTGGCGCGGCAGCTGCAGGAGTACAGCGAGTCGCTGGAACTGAAGGTCCAGGAGCGGACCCGGGAGATCGAAGAGACGAAGACGTATCTGGAGAACCTGCTCGAGAACGCCAACGACGTCATCTACACGCTCGACCTGGACCAGCGGTTTACCTATGTGAACAGCAAGGTCGAGAGTTGGGGCTACCGGAAGGACGATCTGATCGGCCGGCCGTACCTGTCGTGGATGTCCAGGCGGCATCGCGGCAAGCGCCTCCGGACCACCCTCGATATCGGGACCAAGCAGGCCTATGAGGTGGAGATCCTGACCAAGACGGGAGAGCCGCGCAATGCCTTGGTCAGCGTGTCTCCCCTTCGGGATAACAGCGGGCAGATTGTGGGGGTGCTGGGCATCGCGCGGGACATCACGGAGAAGAAACGCCTGGAGCAGCAGGTGCTCAACGCCGAGAAGCTCGCCTCCATCGGGAAACTGGCCGCCGGGGTCGCGCACGAAATCAACAACCCCCTGGGCGGCATCCTGAACTGCCTCTACAACCTCCGCAAGAAGAGCGTCTCGCTGGAGCGGGCGACGGAATACCTGGCGTCGATGGAGGAGGGCTTGCGGCGGGTCCAGAAGATCGTGCGCCAGCTGCTCGATTTCTCCCAGCAGCACGATCCCGAGCTCGCGCCGACCGAGGTCAATGCGGTCGTCGAACGGGTCTTGACACTGACCAACTACGCGTTCGAAGGGACCCGGGTGCGCCTGCGCCGGGAACTCGGCAACGAGCTGCCGCCCCTCATGGCGGACCGGCACATGCTCGAGCAGGTGCTCATGAATCTGATCCTCAACGCTGTGCAGGCGATCCGCGGGGAAGGGGTCGTGACGGTCCGATCCGGCCACGACGGGCCGTGGTGCACGATCGAGGTGGAGGATACCGGCTGCGGCATCTCTCCCGATGTCCTGCCGAAGATCTTCGATCCGTTCTTCACGACCAAAGGGCAGGGCGAGGGGACGGGGTTGGGACTCTCCGTAAGCCTGGGGATCGTCGAGCGGCATGGCGGGGAGATTGCGGTCAAGAGCCAGGTCGGCCGCGGGACCACGTTCACCGTGCGACTGCCGGCCATGGCGGTCCGGTCGATGGTCGGGAAGGAGGCCTGAGCCGTGCCGCAGCCCAATGTCCTGATCATCGACGACGAGCCCCTCATGCGGATCTCGATCGCCGACGCCCTGAAAGCGGAAGGCTGCCAGGTCAAAGTCGCGACGACGGGCCTCGAGGGCGTGGATCTGATCCGGAAGGAGCCGTTCGAGATCGTCATCACCGACCTACGCCTGCCCGGGATGGACGGGTTGCAGATCCTCCAGGCCTGCAAGGAGGTCTTGCCCAAGACCGGCGTGATCGTCATCACCGCGCACGGCTCGGTCGAGACGGCTGTGGAAGCCATCAAGATGGGCGCCTACGACTACATCACCAAGCCCTTCTCGATGGACGAGCTGCTGCTGATCGTTAAGCGCCTGGTGAAAGTGCTGGAGCTGGAGGATGAGAACCGGTCGCTGCGGGAAGAACTGGAGGGGCGGTTCAGTTTCAAGGGCCTGCTCGGCAAGAACGAGAAGATGCGGGAGGTGCTGGAGAAGATCAAGCTGGTGGCTCCGACCGACTCGACCGTGCTGATCGTCGGCGAAAGCGGGACCGGGAAGGAGCTGGTGGCCAACGCGATCCACCACAACAGCCCGCGACGCGATGGCGCCTTCATCAAGGTGAGCTGCGCCGCCCTTCCGGAGACGCTGCTTGAGACGGAACTGTTCGGGCATGAGCGTGGGGCCTTTGCGGGCGCGTTGCGGCAGCGCAAGGGGCGGTTCGAGCTGGCGCACCAGGGCACCATCTTCCTGGACGAGATCGGGGAAGTCTCGCCGGTGGTGCAGGTCAAGCTCTTGCGTGTGCTGCAGGAGCGGCAGTTCGAGCGGGTCGGCGGCAACCAGACGATCGAGGTGGATGTGCGCCTCATCTGCGCCACCCAACGGGACCTCAAGAAGGAAGTGCAGGCCGGACGATTCCGGGAAGACCTCTACTATCGGCTGAGCGTGGTCCCGATCTATCTCCCGCCGTTGCGGGAGCGCAAAGAGGACGTCATGGTCCTGGCCATGCACTTCCTGGAGGGCTTTGCGATGCGGACGGGCAAGCGGGTGAAGGCCTTCACCCAGCGATCCCAGGAGTTGCTGCTACGCTATTCCTTTCCCGGCAATGTCCGGGAGCTGGAGAACACGGTGGAGCGGGCTGTGACGCTGGGCCACGACGGCAGCGAGATCGAGCCCTGGGACCTCTGCGGGTTTCCTGCCTGCCTGTACCTCGGGGGCCCGCCGCAGCCGACGTGCGGATTTTGCAGCGAAGGGGCGTCTATGGTGGACAAGAGAGCGGCGCTGGTGGATCGGCTGGACACCGCCCGCGAACAGTTCGAGCGGCAGTACATCCTCAAAGCGCTGGAGCGGACGAAGGACAACAAGACCGAAGCCGCAAAGCTCCTTGGCCTGTCCCGCAAGGCGCTCTGGGAGAAGTGCAAGCGCTACGGCATTTCGAAGACTGCAAACGGCGCCAACGGCGGGAACGGCGAAGTGGAGTGAGCCCGGCCACGTAGGGGCGGACCCCTGCTGCCCCTTCGCTTATAAATCGTTCTCACTGAGAGAACGTCCAGCCCCTCTTGT
>VBOF01000238.1 GCA_005877855.1 Nitrospirota bacterium
ACCTACGAGATCATGCGGCCTGAGTCGGTCGGACTCGGCAAGAGCACGCTGGTCATGGGCAAGCTCTCCGGCCGGCACGCCTTCCGGCAGCGGCTGGAGGAGCTCGGCTTCAAGCCGACCGAGGAGGAGCTCAACCGGGCGTTCGAGCGGTTCAAGCGGCTGGCCGACCAGAAGAAGGAAGTGTACGAGGAGGACCTGGAGGCCATCATCAGCGAGGAGTTGCAGACGATCCCGGAGACCTACCGGCTGAAGTCGCTCTATGTCGAGAGCGGGACCGACAAGACGCCGACGGCGCGGATCGAGCTGGAGATCGACGGGCAGATCATGCAGCAGACCGGCACAGGCGACGGCCCGGTGGATGCCGCCTACCGCACCATTGCGGCCATGACGAAGACCAAGAGCACGCTGGTGACGTACGCCGTCAAGGCCATCACGGGCGGGACGGACGCGCAGGGCGAGGTGATGGTACGGGTGGAAGAAGGGCCGAAGACGGTGACGGGGCACGGCGCCGACACCGACATCATCGTGGCATCCGCCAAGGCCTACCTGAACGCGCTGAACAAGCTCGCCTACTGGAAGTCGCGCAAGGACGACGCGCCCAAGATCCACTACATCTGATTAGAGTGATCCGGCCTTAGACTCAAAACACTGTAACGCCGGATTGGAGCTTCTCATGCGTATCTTCTTGATTCACGTCCGCGACCCTCAATTTTACGCGCTTCCGGCGGTGACCCGCGCGACCAATGGGAATATTCGAGTGATGGGATTCCCTCCCATCGGCATCATGTCGCTCTCTGCTGTGCTCAAGCGCGCAGGGCACGAGTGCTTTATGTTCGACCAAGCGAATCCGGAAACGCCCAACGAAGTCATCATCGAAGAGATACACAGACTCCAACCGGTTCTCGTGGGGCTCAGTTTCTTGAGTACCACCAGTTATCCCTATGCGAAGATTCTCGCCCGGCAGATCCGCGCCGCGGATGCACACGTGCGTCTGGCGTTTGGTGGCGTGTTCGCGACGCTCAACGCCCAACTGATCAAACTCCAGTGCCCTGAAGTGGATTTTGTCTGCCGTGGTGATGGTGAACAGCTCATTCTCGATCTGATGGAGCATCTGGACGATCCGGAGGACGTCGGAGGGCTGACCTGGGCGAAGGACGGCCACGTCATGCACAACCCTAACCGCCTGATGGAGAGCAATCTCGATCAGTGGCCGTTCCCGGATCGCGACAGTCTGCCGTTGGATTTTGTCGAGGCGATGCCCCTCGATGTGCCCGCGGTCTTGTCCATGGAGCGCTTCACGAGCATGCAGACCTCACGTGGGTGCCCTTGGCCCTGCGTGTTCTGTGACATCCCGATCTTCAATGAGGGGAAGTGGCGCTCCCGCAGTCCGCAGCACGTCGTGGACGAGTTCACTCACCTCCAGCAGCTCGGATACGGCGCGGTCGCCTTCGTCGATGATCACTTTCTTCTTCAGCCCAAGCGGATCGCAGCGATCTGCAAGGGCATCAACGATAGGGGGATCGCGATCCACTGGAGCTGCGAGGGGCGGGTAGACTCGGTGGCGCAGCATTTGTTCCCCGCCATGGCCAAGGCTGGCGGAGGTCGAGACCGCGGTCATGAACGCCAAGCAAGCAGGGATCGATATCGTGCACGGGTTTTTTGTCGTCGGGAATCCGGACGAGACCGTCGAGGATATGCGCGCCACCTTCAGGTTTGCGTCCACGCTCCGCCTGGACACCTTCGGGTTTAACCGGCTGTGCGTCTACCGCGGCACACCACTCTGGCAGGAATACGTGAAGCGGGGATTGGTGAATGAGCGGATCGACTGGTACAAGTACTTCAAATGTTCGGAGATCGATCCCACCTGCCTCTCCGGCGAGATGATCAACTCGGAGCGTCGTGCCGGCCTGCGACGGCTGTTTCTGTATAAGCTGACGCATTACCCGGTTCAAACCTTTCGTCTGTTGCGCCGCTTCCTCCGCTACATGCCGGTGCGTGACGTCGTGTACCTCATTCTCAAGCCGTTCCTTGGGAAGGGGCGGGGGGCGACGAAGGCTGAAGTGCTGTCGCGCGCCGTTGAACACGGCGCGCTGAAGGATGCGGCGGCCGAGCTGACGCAGGTGAGTGACGCCCTGCTCGAACATGTGATGAATGAATCGAAGGCCGAACGCCTCAGAATCCAAAGTGAAGCGGACAGGTCACGCGAGATCCACCCAAGTAACTCTATGGAAGTGCATTAGATAGAGAGCCGGTCAGATGGCTGTGCTCATTTTGTGCCCAACGCCACCACACTCCAGTTTATAAAAGGGGACAGGCACCTAGCGGAGCCTGTCCCTCTTTCTATTTAAACAGCTTGGTAAATCCGCCGAGCAGGCCTGCTTTCTGCGTCACTTGTTCCAGCTCGCCCGCGTCCAACCAGACCCCCTGGCAGTTCATGCAACGGTCGATCTTCACGCCCTTGTAGTCGATTTCGGAGAGCTGCTGCCCGCACTTGGGACAGTGCATGTAGTGGAGCTCTTTGAGCTTCTTCTTCTCCTCTTCGGCCATCCTGGCCTGACGAGCCTCGGCTTCTTTCTTCATCCGCTCGATAGCTTGTCTGGCGAAATACTCTTCTTCTTTCTCGCTGGGTTTTCCCATGGATCCCGTTGCCATGCTCTTACCTCCCAATTTGATGTCAGGGGTCGCGCTTTGCGCCGTGGGAACGGATCGCCATGTAGACTGAGCGGCCGGCCTGCACGGCGATGTAGACAAACAGCCCGATGAAGACGACATTCCAGCCCATCGCCTGCCACCGTGCGGGCGAAGGGTTGTGCAGCACCAGCCCGAGGGCAATGTGGCCGCCGAGCCCGAAGCTCAAGGCAAAGATGATCCATTCCCGGGCGATGGTCGCCTTGCGCGCTGGAGTCATGACTTCCCCATACCAGGAATTCTTTGGACTCGTCAAGAAAGCATTACGACCCCCACGATGGCCGGGTATGTCACCCGTGCCCCATTTCTGTAAGTTCTTGCCTTCATCCGCATCCGGGTTTTCCGCAAAGGACAGAAAATCAGCCTGGTCTTCATGTCTGTGGCCTGGCATCCGGTTTGCGTATGTCCCTACTAAGGAAGTGGCTGGCCGAGGCCAGTCAGAAAGGGGGATGCCATGCAGTGCTTACGGTGTCGCGGGTTGATGGTGCAGGACCATTTCTACGATATGTTGGATGACAGCGGGCATCTCAGCTTTGTCGGATGGCGATGCGTCTGCTGCGGCAACGTCCTGGATCCGCTGATCCTGAAGCACCAGAGGGGACGGCGCGCGCTCGTGCTCCAGCTTCTTCATTAGAATTGCCGGCCTCTGGTTGAAAACCACACCTGGTGGCTGAGCCGGTCCATCTTATCAATCTGGCCATCCATCCATCCTTTTGATTTTCTGAGACATTTTCTAAGCCTTCGGTGGCATCCATTCTGCTTTGCCTCGTAACGTGTCATCGGTCTGGCTGGGTTGAAGAGTGGAGTCACGAAGGTTATCTTTATAGAAGGAACTCCGATGTATCTCCTGAGCAAATGTGGTTTGGCAGGTTTCGCGCTGGCTCTCGTGCTCTTCGGCCTGCCTTCGTCGAGCCCTGCATGGATCTTCGGCGATGTGGTGACGATCGAGCAGTTGAGCTTCCATCCTGATTCGATCAAAGTCCCCGGCGATAGCTTCGCAGTCCTGGTGGTGCAGAACCGGGAAGAGGCCCCGATTCTGCACGAGGTGACTTCCCAAAACCTCTTTGAATCTGGGACCCTCATTCAGGTTCTGGGAACCGGGCAGATTGAATACAGCGGGAAGCGGGTGTCCCGGATCCTCCTCTATCCTGGAGAGGAAGTGGTGATTTGGTTTTACGCTGAAAAAGGGCGGGCCTACCCGTTCCAGTGTAATATCAACGGCCACTCCATGCAGGGGATAATCCGGGCCAGCTGAGCCAGCTTCCGCCGCTCCCATCTCTCTCCCTCATCGGGCTCACTGGCCGCGGTGGAAATCATCCCACAGTTAAGGTAGGATGGTGCCGCCAGTGGGAACTGGCAGGAGGGCCATGATGAGTCTCGACCTGCGCACGGGCGAGCCACTGAAAGCGGGGGCGAGCTATGCGGACCGGCCCTTCGTTGCGCTGCCCGAGGGCGAGCTCTGCGACATCTGCGGCTTCCCCATGCTCGACGTGCATTGCAAGCTGATCTGCCGCAACTGCGGGTTCATGCGGGATTGTTCGGATCCCTGAGCGGAGAACGCGCCATGGCACCGGAGACCAAGAAACCCAAGCCTGACGATTCTCAGAAGAAGAAAAAAGAACTCCACGTCGTCCCGCATCCGGAGGAACTCGAAGATATTTCCGAAGAGATGGCGGAGATGTTCGACGAGGAGAGTGTCAAGCACCAGCACGGCCACGCCGAGCCCGAAGGCGACTGAGTCCCACTTTCCCCGCATGCTCAAGGAGATGATCGAGGAGGTCGCGAAGGCCAACGAGGCCTTTTACGAGGCCTTCGAGAGCCTCGACATCAAGAAGATGGATGAGGTGTGGGCCAGGGAGGATTACGTGACCTGCATCCATCCCGGCTGGAGCCTGCGGTCCGGCTGGCCGGCGGTCCGCGACAGCTGGGTCATGATCTTCAACAACACCTTCACGATGCAGTTCCGTCTAACCGACATCATGATCCAGGTGGCGGGCGACGTGGCCTGGGTGCTCTGCATGGAGAACATCACCAGCAGCACGGACGGCGAGGGGCAGGAGTCGCGCGTGCTCGCGACCAATCTGTATGAGCGGCAGCAGGGGCGGTGGCTGATGATCCACCACCACGGCTCCCCGGTGATGTAGCTAGGCTGCTGACACAAGCCAATGATAAGTCATCACTTTTCTCGCTGGATTCGGGTTCAATAAACCGCTTGACAGTCGCACCGCAAGCCTCTTGACAACCTCGTCGATCTGCTCTTAGCATGCTATCTGTACCCGAACGTGTTATAAACACCATTTTTATTATCCAATGGTGATAAAAATGGGAAGGATATGACAACTGTGTAACAACCTGTATGGAAAGGAGAACTGTGATGTTATCTGTAACCAGACGTCAGTTCCTCCAATTCAGTGCAGTCAGTGCAGCTGGACTCAGCGCATCGAGCCTTGGGGTATTGGGATTCTCGTCTACCCAAGTGCTTGCTGAGGTGCGCGAGTACAAGCTGGCACGCACCACGGAGACACGCAACACCTGTCCGTACTGCTCGGTCGGCTGCGGTCTCCTGATGTACAGCCTCGGCGACAAGGCCAAGAATGCTCCGGCCGAGATCATTCACATCGAGGGCGATCCGGACCATCCGGTGAATCGCGGCACGCTTTGCCCCAAGGGCGCGGGCCTGCTCGATTTCGTGCATAGCCCCAACCGGCTCAAGTACCCGGAATACCGCGCGCCCGGATCGGACAAGTTCGTGCGCATCTCATGGGACGAGGCCTTCGACCGGATCGCGCGTCTCATGAAGAACGATCGCGACAAGAATTTCATCGCGAAGAACGCCGACGGTGCAACGGTAAACCGCTGGCTCAGCACAGGCTTTCTGGCGGCCTCGGCCTCGAGCAACGAGTCCGGCTATCTC
>VBOF01000239.1 GCA_005877855.1 Nitrospirota bacterium
CGAGTATCGGGTCGCACCCCCTCTCATGCTGCAGCAATTCCGTCTCTACCGGCGCGACAACGTTCCGGTCGCATTCGTGTCGTGGGCGCTCCTGACCGAAGAGGTCGAGAAGCGAGTCCAGAGCGGCGCCTGGCGGCTTCAGCGCGCTGACTGGCGGGCCGGCGATCGCCTGTGGGTGGTCGATCTGGTGGCGCCGCACGGCGGGTTGGATGCCGTGCTGAAGGACCTCCGGGAAAACGTTTTCCCGGACTGTGTCTTCAAGATCGTACGACTGCCCGTGAACTCCGGTGGGCCTACCGTGGATGAGGTGAAGGGAGTGAAAGTCGGGTGATGGGGGATGCCGGGCTGGAGAAGCTGCGCGAGACGATCCAGCAGCGATCGATCTTTCTCGGCAAAGATCATCCGGTTGTTTCGCCCAAGGGGCATGGCCAGGGCTGGCTGATCGATCTCCGCATGACGCTGCTCGATGGAGCGTCGCTCGAGCTGATCGCCGACCTCTTCTGGGAGCGCTTCGCCGGCCGGCTACCCTTTCAGGTGGGCGGGCTGGAAGCCGGCGCGATCCCTCTCGTGGTCGCCATCGCGATGGCGGGCCAGCAGCGGGGAACTCCGGTGAACGCGTTCGTCGTCCGCAAGGAGCGCAAGCCCTACGGCCTGAGCAAGACGATCGAGGGTGTGCTCACGGCCGATCCCATCGTCATCGTGGACGACTTGATCAACAGCGGCTCGGGGATGGAAAAGGTCCGCGTGGTCCTCGGCGAGGCCGGCCATCGATTTCGGGATCTCTTCGTCGTGATCGACTACGAGGCCGAGGAAGGCCGGCAATGGCTGCAGCAGTACGATGTCGGCCTCACCTCGCTGTTCCGGCTGGTCGAGTTCGGCCTTGAGCTGAAGCCGTCGACGCCCCGAGTGGCCCGCTCCGAGTTTCGGGAGGTGTGGCGCTTTCGCTCGCCGGAGCCGAACTACTTCCACGTCGTGCCGAAATCGACGCCGGCCCTCGACGATCGGCGGGTCTTCTTCGGCAGTGACAGCGGGGTGTTCTGGGCGCTGGAGCAGGACACGGGCGCCGTCGCCTGGAGCTTTCGGGTCCGGGAAGCCGGCCGGAGGAACATCTGGTCCTCGCCGGCCGTTCACGCCGGCCGGGTCTACTTCGGCAGCTACGACGGCAACGTCTACTGTCTCGACGCTGAGGACGGCCGCGAGCACTGGCGGTTCACCGGTGCCGACTGGGTGGGATCCTCGCCCGCGCTGGCGCCCGACCTCAATCTCCTCTTCATTGGACTCGAGCACGCGGTACCGGGCAGGCGGGGGAGCCTCGCCGCCCTTGACATGGGCACGGGGGCAAAGGTCTGGGAGCTCCCCGTATGCGAGTACCTGCACGGCACGCCGCTCTACTGTTCGGCCCGGGAGGCCGTGGCCGTCGGCACCAACGACCGCGACCTCATCCTCGCCGACGCCCGCACGGGGCGGCTCATCTGGAAGTTCCCGACCAAGGGGGCAATCAAGTATGCCCCCGCGCTCGACCCGGTCCGCGGCTCTGTGATCGCCGGCTCCTTCGACGGGATGATTTACGTGGTGGACCTCGAGAGCGGGCGGGAACTCTGGTCGGTGAAGACCGACACCGTCATCTATTCCACGCCGCTGGTGGTGGGAGACCGGGCCTACGTGGTGTCGACCGACAAGCATCTCTACGTGCTCGACCTCGCCGAGCGGGCGGTGATCACGCGTGTTCACGCTGGGGCCAAGCTCTACTCGTCGCCGCGCCTTATCGACGGACGGATCTATTTCGGCTCGACCGGCGGGCTCGTCTTCGAGCTCGATCCGGAGCGGCTCCTCTTCACGGGGCGCGTGCAACTCCCCGACCGCATCACGAACGCCGTGGCGTACAGCGAGCGCCATCGGCTCTATTACGCGCTCACTTACGACAACCAACTCTTCGCCCTGGCCCGAGCGTAGCGACCACAATGGCTACCAATCCCGTTCTCGTCGAAGTCGTTCGGGGTGACATGGTGGAAAGTACTCACCGCGGGGCGGCGGCGGTCGTCAGTGTCGACGGCTCGGTACCGAGGAGTTGGGGGGACATCGAGTCCCCGGTCTACCCGCGCTCGGCGATCAAGCCGCTCCAGGCCATTCCTCTCGTCGAGACCGGGGCCGCCGACCACTTCGCGCTCGGTCCTGCCGAGATCGCGCTGGCGGCCGGCTCGCACCGCGGCAAACCGCTCCACGTGAACGCGATCGCCGCCTGGCTCGCTCGGCTGGGGCTCGGTGTGGAGCACCTCGAATGCGGCGCTCAGGCGCCCTTCAGCCCGACGGCCGCCGAAGAGTTGCGCCGGGCGGGGAAGTCGTTCACGGCGCTTCACCACAACTCGTCGGGCAAGCACGCGGGCTTCCTTACCACCGCCCTCCATATGAACGAGCCTCTCAAGGGGTACATTCGCCCGGAGCACCCCGTCCAGCGTCGTGTCGCGCAGGTCGTCGCGGAGATGACCGGGGCCGACCTCAATGCGGCTCCCCGCGCTTTCGAGGGATGCGGAATCCCTGTGTACGGGATCCCCCTGGTCCGGCTCGCGCTCGGCATGGCGCGGCTGGTCGCGCCCGCAAGTCTGCCGCCGCGACGGGCCGACGCCGCGCGCCGCGTCTGTGCGGCGATGACGACGCGCCCGGAGCTCGTCGTCGGGCCGGGCCGGTTGAGCACCATGATCATGGAGATCACCGCCGGCGCCGTGATCGTCAAGGGCGGAACCGAAGGCGTGTTCCTCGCTGCGATCCGCGACCGCGGGATGGGGCTCGCCGTGAAGATCGACGACGGGAGTCAGCGGGCTGTCGACGTCGTCCTGCTGGCCATCCTCAATGAGCTCGGCGTCCTGTCGCCCGTTCATCTCCGCGCGCTCTCTGATCGCCTGGCACCGGTGGTCAGAAACGCGTCCGGCACCCTGGTGGGAACGATTCGCTCGCGCATCGGCCTGGGCATCGACGGGAACCCGCTCGCGGGCATGCGGGCTCTGTCGAGGACGGCTTCGTGATGGAGGCGACGAATCATCTGCCGTGGTGTGACCTTGGTGATCTCTATCCAGGGCCGAATGCGCCCAGTCTGTTCGCCGATCTCGACGAGGTCGGCCGCGCGGCCAAGGCGTTTCGCGAACGATACAGCGGGTGCCTCGCCCTCCTGGCCACTCCGGCCCTCCTCGGCGCCGTCCAGGCCTACGAGCAGATTGCCGAGCGTGCGGCGCGCCTGGCGAGCTATGCCGCGCTGCTGGCCGCGACGGAGGGGATGGAGCCTGCCGTGGCGACTGCGGTGGAGACGATTCGCGTCAGGATGGGAGCGACGCTGTCCGCGCTCACATTCTTCCCGCTCGAACTCGGGCAGCTCAGCGACGGGCGTTTCGAGGACTTACTCCGAACGCCGGGCGCCGCCCCGTATGCGCCGTGGCTGGGCGCGGTGCGCGCGGTTCGCGGCCATCTGCTGACCGATGCGGCGGAGCGCCAGTTGGCGGAGGAGTCGGCGGTCCAGCGGATGGAATGGGTGGGCCGGTACGATCGGCGGATGCATGCATTGTGTGTTCCGACTGAGCAGGGGTCGATGTCGGTCGGCGCCGCGCTGCGTCTGCACACCGCTGCGGACCCCACCGCTCGGGAGTCCACCGCCAGAACCCTCGCCACCACCCTGGACGCCAAGATCGAGGACTTCACGCTCATCTTGAACGCGCTCATCGAACGGAAGCAGCGCGAAGACCGACGCCGAGGGTTCGATCGTCCCGACGCGGCGCGCAACTGCGTGAACCGGCTCGGCGACGAGGTCGTCGACGCCATGCTCGACGCCGTGCGGGCCCGCGCACCCTTGGCCCACCGCTTCTACCGCCTCAAGGCGGGCTGGCTCGGGCGCGATGTGCTGGACCACTGGGACCGATCGGCGCCGCTACCCAGCGTGGCCGCAATGAGGTTCGAGTGGGAAGAGGCCAAGGCCGTCGTGCTTCAGGCATTCGAGTCGCTGTCCCCCGAGATCGCCACGCTTGCCGGGCGGTTCTTCGAGGAGGGCTGGATCGACGCCGCGCCCC
>VBOF01000240.1 GCA_005877855.1 Nitrospirota bacterium
CGGCAATGACACGTTGTTGGGCGGCGAAGGCACCGACACGCTCTTCGGCGGCCCCGGCGATGATCTCCTCGACGGCGGGGCGGGCAATGATTTGTTGGCCGGTGGGCCAGGCAACGATACGTACCTCTTTGGGCGCGGCTCGGGGCAGGACACGATCGATACGATATCGGACTCGGGCAATTTCGGGACTGAGGTGAACGTGATCCAGATGGCGGAAGGCATCTTGCCGGGCGATATCGAAGTGAAGGCGGAGGTCGATCTGAGCCGTGGCCTCCCGTCCGGTGACAATCTGGTGCTGAGCCTGGAAGGGACTGCGGACCAGCTCATCCTCCAGGGCTTTTTCCTTGACCCGTTTGTCCAGACTTACTCGGTGCAGTTCGCCGACGGCACGACGTGGGACGTGGCCACGTTGAAGGAGAAGACGCGATTCATCACGGGCACCGACGGACCGGACTTCCTGCATGGCCACGAGCTGAACGACGTGATCACAGGCCTCGGTGGAGACGACATCCTGGACGGCGGGTTAGGCGAGGACACCCTCATCGGCGGACCCGGCGACGACACCTATATGGTGGACGACCCGCTGGACCAGGTGATCGAAGCGCCAGGCGAGGGCACGGACGCGGTGCGTAGCTCTGTGAACTATATCTTGCCGGAAAATGTGGAAGACTTGACGTTGCTGGACAGCGCCCGTTTAGGGTTTTCGGACTTTGGTGATCCGCAGTTGAGCGCGCGCGCGACCTTCGGCATCGGAAACGCCTTGGACAACGTGTTGACTGGCAACACCGCCGACAACGTGCTGGATGGCGGCGCGGGGAACGACACCCTCATCGGAGGAATCGCGGGCTTCCAGGGAGAAGGTGGGTTTATCCCCGGGTCCGGCAATGACATCCTGATCGGCGGTGCGGGGAACGATGCTCTGGAAGGCGTGGATGGGAACGACACGCTCGTCGGTGGTCCGGGTAACGATCTCCTCATCGGCGGCACGGACGACGACACCTATAGTTTTAATTTAGGCGATGGCGATGACACCATCGATGATGGGAATTTAGGAGGCTATGTTGGAATTGGAAGTAGTGCGGGCGGTGGCGGAGGCGGAAATAATACCGTTGTCTTCGGCGACGGGATCACGCCGGATTCGATTAGCTTGAGCTTGGATCAGGAGTCCTTGCTGACGGTCAGATATGGCAACCAAGGCGATGCCATCCATATGGAGAACTTCGATCCCAACGATGCCTTGGGGCCGCATGACATTGATGTCTTCCAATTTGCCGACGGCAGGGTGCTGACCTACGCCGATCTGATCGGCCGGGGCTTCGATCTCACGGGCACGGCAGGGGATGACACGATTACCGGCACCAACGTGGTGGATCGGATTTCTGGCCTCGCGGGTAACGACACGCTGGTGGGCGGGCAGGGCGACGACATCCTCACAGGTGGTGCGGGTAATGATACCTACCTCTTCAACCTGGGCGACGGCCTGGACACGATCCACGATGTCTCAACAGCAGGCGCAGGGAACAGCATCCAGTTCGGACCTGGCATTACCGCGGCGAATCTGACATTCACGCAGGATCAAGCCGCGCATAGGTTGACCATTGTCTATGACGACGCTGTTCAGCTTGTCGACTTCGATCCCAATAATGTCAATGGCACGTTGGTCGTCTCGACGTTGTCATTTTTCGACGGCAGTTCTCTGAACATGGCCGATCTGTTCCCGCCGACAAATGTGAACCATGCGCCATCTGTGGCGAACCCGATTGCGGACCAGAGCGGAGAGGCCGAAGCGCTATTTAGCTTCCAGGTACCGGCCAATACGTTTGCAGACCAGGATGCAGGCGACACGCTGACGCTGAGCGCGATCCTTGCGAGCGGCGATCCGCTGCCGGCGTGGCTGAGCTTTGACGCGAACACGGGGAGGTTCAGCGGCACGCCAGCCAGTACGGATATCGGGATGCTCAGTGTCACAGTCAGTGCCGCCGACAGCGGCAATCTCAGTGTGACAGACACATTCGACCTGATCGTGAACGCTGCCCCGGATCAGGTGATTGTCGGAACTAATGGTGGCGATGTCCTCAGCGGGAAAAGCGGCAATGACCAACTGTACGGGCTGGCCGGCGATGACGTCCTCAACGGTCGTAATGGCAACGATACGCTCATCGGCGGAACGGGCAACGACACCCTGAACGGCGGAGCAGGCAACGATACCTATACCTACAACCTCGGCGATGGGCTGGACCAGATCACCGATCCGTCGGGAGCGGATACGGTCTCGTTCGGCGCCGGGATCTCCTTCGATACCGTGGTGGCGCGGCTGACGACCGCCGCGGGCCTCACCACCGCGCATCTGCGTCTGCTGGACGCGGGCGGCGACGAGCTGCCGGACCAAGGCCTGGATTTTGCGCTCGGTCCAGGCGGACTCTCGCCGATCGAAAAGTTCGCGTTTGCGAACGGCACCATCTTCTCGCTCTCGGACCTTGAGATTCACACCAAGGTCACGAACGGCACCAACCAGGACGATGTCATTCGGATGGGCCGCCAAGACGATGTGATCTCCACGTTCAAGGGGAAGGATCGTGTGTTTGGCGGGTCCGGGAATGACACGGTGTACGGAGGCGATGGAGGCGACACGGTATATGGCGAAGGGGGCAACGATGCCCTGTATGGAGGCAGCGGAAAGGACCTCCTCGACGGCGGCTATGGGGATGACCAGCTGGAGGGGGGAAAAGGCAAGGATACCTTGATCGGGGGACCGGGGAACGATACACTGCGCGGCGGGGACGGCGATGATACCTTACAGGGCGGCGCGGGCAATGATGTCCTTGAGACGGGCGAAGGGGAGGACACCATCCTGTTGGGGCGGGGTGATGGGCACGATTCGCTCATTGGTCGGGCCAACAACCACGATGACGAGATCGAGTTCGGCCCCGGCATCACCATTGAGCACGTCTGGTTCCAGAAAACCGGGAATGACCTCACGGTCAGCGTGCTGGATACCCATGGCCCCTCTGATCAGATCACCATCGCCGATTGGTACATCGACAAGAAGAACCATGTCGAAGAGTTCGAGACGGCGAATGGCGATGAGCTGGACGACAAGCGCGTCGAGCAATTGCGCCAGGCCATGGCGGCCTTCGCGCCGCCGGCCTTGAGCGCGGACATGACGCTGCCGCGCGATATTCAGAACCAGCTAGCGCAGACGCTGGCGGCGGCCTGGGAACATGGACACGATTAGGCCAAGCGGGGTTGCGCCGGACGACGCGAGTCCGTCGCCGCAGCAGGAGCAAGCCCACCAATCGGACACCGGGCTGGTCTGCCTGTTGATCCTCGCCCGGTTCTACGGCGTGCCGGCAGACGGCGCGCAACTGCGCCATCTGTTCGGCGAAGCCGGCAAGCCCTGCGGCGACGCCGACCTGCTGCGCGCCGCCACGCATCTCGGTTTCAAGGCCGGTCTGGTGGACAGCGATTGGTCGAGACTCTCCGTCATCCAGCTTCCGGCCATCGCGCGGCGCAAGGACGGCCGGTACCTCATCCTGGCCAAGGCCGATGCAGAAAAAGTGCTGGTCCAGGACCCTGGCGAGCAGGGCCCGCGTGTGCAGCCGCGTCAGGCCTTTGAAGATGCCTGGAGCGGGCAGCTCCTCCTGCTCACAAAGCGCTCGCATCTGAGGCCTGAGGATCGCAAGTTCGATTTCACCTGGTTCATCCCGGCAATCGTCAAATACCGGAAGCACCTGGGCGAGGTCCTGCTGGCCTCGTTCTTCATCCAGCTCTTCGCGCTGCTGACGCCCCTCTTCACGCAAGTGGTCATCGACAAGGTGCTGGTCCACAAGGGGCTGACCACGCTCCACGTGCTGGCGATCGGCATGCTGGCGCTCACCCTGTTCGACGTCGTCCTGGGCTGGCTGCGGACCTACGTGTTCTCGCATACCACCAGCCGGATCGACGTGGGCTTGGGCGCGCAATTGTTCCAGCACCTGCTGGCGTTGCCGCTGGCGTATTTCGAGGCGCGCCGCGTGGGGGACTCGGTCGCGCGTGTCCGCGAGCTGAGCACCATCCGCCAGTTCCTGACCGGCTCGGCGGTCACGGTCGTCATTGACCTGTTCTTCGCCGTCGTGTTCATCGCCGTGATGATGTTCTACAGCCCGCTGCTCACCATCCTGGTCGTGGGAGCGCTTCCTTTCTATGTCGGACTCTCGGTGTTGGTCACGCCCATCTTTCGCGCGCGGCTCAACGAAAAATTCAACCGCGGGGCGGAGAATCAGGCTTTCCTCGTGGAATCCATCACCGGCATCCAGACTCTCAAGGCGATGGCGATCGAACCGCCGATGCAGCGCAAGTGGGAGGAACAACTGGCCGGGTATGTCCAGGCCAGCTTTCGGGCGACCACGCTCGGCAACACCGCCAACCAGATCGCCTCGTTCATCAGCAAAGTGACGACGATCGCCATCATCTGGCTGGGCGCCCAACTGGTGATCGACAACCAGCTCAGCATCGGGCAGTTGATCGCGTTCACGATGCTCGCCGCGCAGGTCAACCAGCCGGTGTTGCGGATCGTGCAGTTGTGGCAAGACTTCCAGCAAGCCGGCATTTCCGTGCAGCGCTTGGGGGACATCCTGAACGCGCCGCCGGAAGCAATCCACACGCCGAACCGCACGACGCTCCCCTCGCTGTCCGGACGTGTGGTGTTCGAGGACGTGAGCTTTCGGTATCGGCCGGACGGCCCGGAGGTCCTGCGCAAGGTCTCGTTCCAGGTGACGCAGGGGAAGGTCATCGGGATCGTCGGCCGGTCGGGCTCCGGCAAGAGCACCATCGCCAAGCTGATCCAGCGGCTCTACATTCCGGAGCGGGGGCGCGTGCTGATTGACGGCGTGGATCTGGCCCAAATCGAGCCGGTGTGGTTGCGGCGGCAGATCGGGGTGGTGCTCCAGGAGAATTTCCTGTTCAATCGCTCGGTGCGGGACAACATTGCGCTGGCCGATCCGGGGTTGGCGATGGAGCGGGTCGTGCAGGCGGCGCGGCTTGCCGGCGCGCACGACTTCATCCTGGAGCTGCCGCAAGGGTACGATACGCTGGTCGGCGAGCATGGCTGCTCGCTCTCCGGGGGACAGCGCCAGCGCATCGCCATTGCGCGCGCCCTGATCACGAACCCGCGCATCTTGATCTTCGATGAGGCGACCAGCGCCCTGGACTACGAATCGGAAGCCATCATCCAGAAGAACCTGGCGCAGATCTGCCAGGGGCGGACCGTCTTCATCATCGCACACCGGCTGAGCACGGTGCGTCCCGCGAGCCGCATCTACGTGATCGAGAAAGGGGAGATCATCGAGCAGGGCACTCACGACGAGCTGCTGAAGCTGAACGGCTACTATGCGCGCCTGCATCGGCACCAGGACGGTAACTATGCCGTGGCTTAGTCCCCTCTCGCGACGCCTCGAAGTCTGGCGTCCCGCTATTATGCGTGCCTCCATCGGCGCCAGGACAGCAGTCATGCGGTGGCGTGAGTCCCTCTCGCGGCATCTTGAGGTCTTGCGTTCGGCCTGGGAAGACCAACGGCATGAACGTCGCACAGTAGGCGTGACGGGCCGAGAAGCTGAATTCCTTCCGGCGGTGTTAGAGATTCAGGATGCGCAGCCGTCTCCGGTGAGCCGCGCCGTCGGCGGCACGATTATAGGGGTATTTGCCGTCGGTATTCTGTGGGCGAGCCTCGGCCATATCGACATTGTCGCGGTGGCGCCGGGCAAGATCATCCCCAGCGGGCATTCGAAGGTGATCCAGCCGCTGGATAGCGGGGTCATTCGGGCGATCCATGTGCGGGACGGGCAGGCGGTAAAAACTCCGCGCGGTGCTGGCGGGGAAGCCCGACTTTGCGGCGCCGAATGGGACCGATCCCCGGTTCGTGGCTCTCCAGCAGCAGCGCTTACGCGACCAGTTGGCCGAATACTGGGCCCATGTCGAGGCGGCCCAGCACCTGATCGACCAACACAAAGCGGCCATCGAGGCCACGAAGGTGAACGTTGCGCGATTGGAAACCACCGTGCCGATGCAGGAAGAGCGGGCCCGTGCGTACAAGCAACTGGTGGATGAAAATTTCATCTCACGAATGGAGTATCTGGCTGCTGAGAAGCAGCGTGTTGAGGAGACGCAGGAACTCGCGCGCCAGAAGGAAATACGGGGGCAGAATTCGGCGGCGCTCGGCGAAGCCGAGGAAAACTACCGGGCGCTTGTGTCCGAGTTTCAGCGGACCCGCATGGCCGAACTGACCGACACCGAGACGAAAGCTGCTTCGCTGGCCCAGGAGCTCGTCAAAGCTGGGCAGCGGCACGCCTTGCAGCGGCTGACGGCGCCCCTTGACGGGGAGGTCCAGCAGCTTGCCGTGCATACCGTGGGGGGCGTCGTCACGCCGGCACAGCAGTTGCTCGTGGTCGTTCCCTATGAGCACCAATTGGAAGTCGAAGCCATGGTGGAGAACAAGGACATCGGCTTTGTGAAGAGGGGCCAACCTGTCGAGGTGAAGATCGAAACGTTTCCGTTCACACGCTATGGTCTCATTGACGGCCGGATCGTCAGCGTCTCCAATGACGCCGTGCAATTGGAAAAAGGAGGGTTGGTCTACCCTGCACGCATCGCTCTGGCCCGGTCCGTCATTCAGGTAGAGGGCCAGCCGGTCAAGTTAGCGCCCGGCATGGCCGTGACGGCCGAGATCAAGACGGGGACGCGCCGGTTGATTGAATTCTTCCTCAGTCCACTGCTGAAATCAGTCCAGGAGACCGCGCGCGAACGCTAAGTGAGGTCGCTGCTGAAACTCCCCTGCCGGGCCCTCGCGGCATGGCGGGCTGCATGGGCCACACCATCCAACGCAGAGACGAAAAGCTCAGTCTGCCAGAAAGGGGTTCGGCCTGTTGAGGCCATGCCACCTGATGAACCGTTGTTCTATCCTGTGACAGTGCAGCGGGTCATGCTTGACAGGCCCTAATGGGTGGCCTAGCCTTGGATGAACGGGCAGAAGAGCTTCTAGCCAAAGGGGAAGACTATGCAGAACAGTCCAGATAACCTTGAGCCGAAGGAGCCACGGGGCATCATTCTTCCGTTGAGGACACTCGTCCTGGGAAGCAATTTAATCCTTGTCTTAGGGCTAGTTTTAGGGGTCGCCCTGTGGCCCTATTTCCTCAAGTCACTATCCCAGATCACTGGACTCGAAAAAGGGACCATCACGTACGGCCAATATAGACAACTGTCACCTGGGATGAGTGACGTTACCGTCCTCGCTACCGCAAGAGAACCGTATGATAAGACCACCCCAGGGCGGTGGGTCTATTTCAGGGACGACGGGTATGTGGTCACGCTCTGGTTCGAGAAAGGAAAGCTGCGCCGCATCAACGAAGTCAAAGTCTTGCCCAGCGAGTGACACGCTCGAGGGCCCTGGGCGCCGTCAAGGAAGCGGGAGGCTAAGCCGCGTGTTTGGTGTCGGTGGGGTGTTCTTCATCGCGAGCCTCGGGTGCTCTGTACATGAACACCATGAAGAACAGGAACATCGCCACCATCAACACAAGGCCCGCCACGATTCCTATGTAACCCCAAAATCCCCAGTCTGACATGCTTCTTCCCTCTCGGTTCGGAGTAGAACGAGCAAGCCAAGTGCCAAGGTTGCCCAACGTCAATGTTGTTGTTTCAGCGGCGTTCTTTACCTACACCACGGTGCCTGTAGGTGGATGTCAACCAGGGTCTTGCGGAATCCACCACCACGCCATAGCCTTTTCTGACCATGTGCGTTAGACTGCCGCTATAATTCCACGCAAGGGATCAACCGGTGAAGTCAAAGGCGTTGCTCGAATGACCTGAATTGAGGCGGGCATGGCCACGATTCTCTTAGCCGATGACGACGAGCTTTTCTGCTACCTGCTTCACGGGGTTTTATGCAGCCACGGTCACGAGGTGCTCACAGCGTACCATGGGCGCGAGGCCCTCAAGCTCTTTCATCAGCATCATCCGCAGATTACGGTGTTGGACCTTCGCATGCCGGAGATGGACGGGCTTGAAGTGTTACGGCAAATTCGGGCGTCCGACCCACAGGCGGTCGTGATGATCCTGACTGCGTGGGGGACCGACGAGCTGGAACAGCAGGCTCGGCAATATGGCGCCATCGACTTTCTCAACAAGCAGCTCACCTATGATTCGATCGCCGCCATGGTGGAATTCGTGATGACAGAACCGAGCAAGCTCTTTAAGCCTGGCTGGGTCTTGCTGGTCGACAAGGCAGACCGGACCCGAAACCTCTTTGAAGGGTTTTTGCGCGACCACGGGGTATTGCTTCGAGTGGCCCGAGACGGCCCCGAGGCAATGACCATGCTACTTGATGCGCTACCGCAACTGGTTGTCCTGGATATGGATCTGGGCGGGATCGACGATCCTTGGAATTCGGTCCCGCAAATGACAGCGCCGGAGTTCTTCCACGCCCTGCGCCAGTTGCGTTACCCTGGTGGGCTCATCCTGTTGAGCGAGAGAGTCGAGCACGCCCTGGAGGCTCAGGCATGCAATCTCGATACGATCGACCTTTTGCGGAAACCGGTTACGCCCGAGCGATTATTGGTCGCGGTCCAAATAGGGATGGCGACTCTGGGGAAACCGCCCATCCAGGGCAGATGCTAATGCGGGGCTCCGTCCTCCACCTGTTCCGCCATGGCGCTACCGCTTGGGGCAGATGCATGTTTCCCCTCCGCAAGCTGTAGCTCCAGATCAGTCAACCTGTCCTGCAATCGCTTGATTTCTCCGTGATATCTGCCCAGTTCCTCGAGAAGGCGCACTTTTTGAGTGCGCTCCCAGGTTAAGGCCGCCTTGAGCTCAAAGACCGCCGCTTTCAGGTTTTCGAGTTCCTGCTCACCAGGCGCAAACATCTCTTTAGACGTTCGGATGAAAGTTCGTCTCTCATAAAGGTGTCCGGTCGCATTGTCAAGAAAAATTTTCAGGATTTCAGCATTGGGTTCAAGAAAAATCCGTGCCAGAAGCTGTCATGGACTGGCTGAGCAGACCAAGGCCACGCTTGACAGGCCCACACGGGTGGCCTAGCCTTGCCTTACGGCAGGGAAGGCGGAACATGTTAGGGAGGTCGACGATGCTTCACGAGATGGGTCTCCTCATCTTTCTGGCGGTCATATCTACATCTACCGCACAGCAGAACCTGGAGACACAGATAGGTTCCAATTATTGTGATGGGTCGTTATGGAAACGCGTGTACAAGCCGCAGCGCCTCCAGAAATTGCAGCCTTCTTGTATCACCGTCACGGGAACGATCGGGAAATCACAAACGGAGAAAGACGGGAACTTTTACGTCCAGCTTAAACTCGATCCCAAACCAGTGCTTAAGAAGCTACTGAACGACAGGAATCGAAAGGCCCAGAATGGCAACCTCATCTTGCGGCCTGTTTGCGTGAACAAGGTGACGCGGCCCGATGCAGTCGCAGCATGCAAGAACTTCACGCCGAAGTTACGTATTCC
>VBOF01000241.1 GCA_005877855.1 Nitrospirota bacterium
GCTGTGACAAGACGATCCCCGGCACGGTCATGGCACTGGCCCGGCTGAACCTCCCGTCGCTGATGCTGTATGGGGGCTCGATCATGCCCGGCAAGTTCCAGGGCCGCGATGTCACGATCCAAGATGTCTTCGAGGCGGTCGGGAAGCACGCGGCTGGCAAGATGACGGAGGCGGAGCTGCGCGATCTGGAAAACCACGCCTGCCCGGGGGCTGGAGCCTGCGGCGGCCAGTTCACCGCGAATACGATGGCGATCGCGTTCGAGTTCCTGGGCATCTCGCCGATGGGCTTCAACGGCGTCCCCGCGATGGACCCGCGCAAGGATGAAGTCGCGTTCCGTTGCGGCCAGTTGGTGATGGAGCTGCTGCGCTTGGACCTGCGCCCGCGCCAGATCATCACGCGCAAGGCCCTGGAGAACGCCATCATCGCTGTGGCCACCACCGGCGGCTCCACGAATGCCGTGCTGCATCTGCTGGCCGTCGCGCGGGAAGCCGGCGTGCGATTGACCATTGACGACTTCGACAAGATCAACCGGAAGGTTCCCTTGTTGGCTGATCTGAAGCCGGGGGGGCGCTTCATGGCAGCCGATCTCTATGCGGCGGGCGGCACGACGCTGGTCGCCAAGCGGCTGTTGGACGCCGGACTGTTGCATGCTGATCAGCTCGCGGTCACGGGTCGGACGGTTGGCGAGGAAGCCCGACAGGCGAGCGAGACGCCGGGACAGCAAGTCGTCCGGCTGCTGTCCAATCCCATCAAGCCGACGGGCGGGCTGGTCATTCTTAAAGGGAACCTGGCGCCGGAGGGCTGCGTCGTGAAAGTGGCAGGGCACTCGATGACGTCCTTCAGAGGCCCAGCCAAGGTCTTCGAGCGCGAGGAGGACGCTTTCGCTGCCGTCAAGGCCGGGCAGATCCAGGCGGGCGATGTGGTCGTGATCCGCTACGAAGGGCCAGCGGGCGGCCCGGGCATGCGCGAGATGTTGGGCGTGACGGCCGCGATCGTCGGCATTGGCTTAGGGGAATCCGTCGCCCTGCTCACCGACGGTCGCTTCTCGGGCGCCACGCACGGTTTGATGGCCGGCCACGTCGCGCCGGAAGCGGCGAAGAAGGGCCCCATCGCGGCGCTCAAATCCGGCGACATCATCGTCTTCGATGTGCCTGCCCGCACGCTGAACGTCGAACTGACGCAGAAAGAAATCAAGGCTCGGCTGAGCAAGTGGAAAGCGCCTGCGCCTCGCTACACCACCGGCGTCATGGCCAAATACGCGCGACACGTCTCTTCGGCCTCAGAGGGAGCAGTGACGAGCTAACGTCGTTCGACGCGCCGGCGGCACGCCTTGAGCCGTCGTTACGGCGATCCGGGTACCTATCTCAAGAGATAAGCGGACTATCCAAGCCGATAGGCGCTGCCTCCCGATCCCAGTGCACCTCTTCTCCGTTCGCCCTTGTCTATATTGACGGCTTTGTTCACTGATTTCATAAGATATGATCAGCGTGCACAAGAGCTCGCCCAGAAATGTCGGAAGGCACTGTAATTGCTTATGTTACTACCATCATGCGAGAGAAGATTCTTTCCTCGCTCCTTGGCCTCGCGCTCTACCTCGGCTTCAGTCCTCCTGTGGCGGTTGCCGATGTCTGGCTGTGCGTGCAACCCAATGGAACGAATCTCTATAGCGATCGAGGGGGCGCAGATTGTCGTCTGATCAAAGAGGACAGGGCACAGGGCACAACCCAAGAGAGCACCTTTTCTGTGATAAGGCTCCACCCAGCTCCTGCGGGTCCGACTGCTCCTGCCTCGCCAACCGTTCCGCCTGTGACGACCGAGACCCCTCGGCCTGACGTTCAGATCCAACCACTTAAAGCGCCGCAGCCGTTCCCGGCTACCAGCCTCCGGGTTCCGGTCCTCATGATGAACCAATTCTCTGCCAAGCCTGGCCAGTCCGTGGCGTACGCGACCAATCTCGGTGAAATTGTGCTAACGGATCTGGCCGTGAGCTATGTGCCTGCAGGGACGGGGCCGGAAGTGGTGACGGATTCACATTTCGGCGGGCAGCTCGATGTGTCCCTGCGGACCGCCGTCGCGGCGGCTGCCAAGGGCGTGGGCTACGATCCCCGGTTCCTGCGGGTTCGGCTCTCCGTCCGAACCTCCGTCCTCCAGAACGGGCTGTATATCGACGGCCCAAGCGCGGGCGCCATCCTTGCGGTCGGTGTGATGTCGGTCTTGCTCGGCGATCCGATCCGCCCCGATGTCTGCATGTCGGGCACGATCAATGAGGACCAGGAGGTGGGGTCGGTTGGAGGGCTGGAGGAAAAAATTAAGGGATGCCGGCAACTCCGCTATCGTGAGATGGTCGTGCCCTTCGGACAGACCTCCATGGACCTCGCGTTAAAGGGCATGGGGGGCGATATCAAGATCACCGAGGTCAGCACGCTCGATGCGGCCTACCAAGCGGCGACTGGTCAGTCGATCCGAACCCTCCCTTCGCGCTAGCAAACCGCTCTCTCCCTTTGTCAGAATCCTGCTTCCGTTCCCTGTCACACGTCTGTGTTCAGGCCAGTCCGACGATGCGGCCGGTCTCGGGGTCGACATCTCCACGCCGCGGGCGGAGGCATGGAGCGGCGCTCCGACTAGAGGGTCTGGTAGGAGACCGGCGTGACGGTCCCGTTCACGATGCGAAAGACGGCGGTCGCTGGGGCGTCTTTCTTTTCCAGGGAGATGATGAGATGCAACGGCTCAGGCAGATTCAGGACGACTCTCGTGGCCTCGAACTCCGTGGCGATCTTGATGTCGGTGAGGGAGGGGCGCGCGGGACTGTGGGGATGCGAATGGTAGATGACCTGCAACTCGAGGCCCTGACGCCGCATGTCTTTCAAGGCCAGGGACATGTCGCGGGCATCCATGACGAAGGCGATGTCGGCGCGTTCCTCGGGTGAGAGGGTCTGCAAGTGGGCGAACTTCGCCTCGTCGAAGTTGGCGAGGTGGGTCCCTTCCGTCGCGACGATGTTGGCGATCTTGTAGTGATGGGTGACGCGTCCGTCCTTCCCGGCCAACATGCCGCAGCATTCGTGTGGAGCCAGTGCACGCGCGTGAGCGATCATTTCGCCGAGGATGTGTCGGGGGATGCTCAGATCGCGCACGAGACCGTGTAGTCGCCGGACAGGTCCGTGATGCGGGGGCATGCGCCGCAGAGCGGGCAGGCGGGATCTTTCGGGACGCGGGTCTTGCGGAAGCTCATTTCGAGCGCGTCGTAGATCAGCATCGAGCCGGCGAGCGACGTGCCGAACCCGACGATCTCCTTGATCGCCTCGGCGGCCTGCAGCACGCCGATCGTGCCGGCCAGCACGCCGAGCACCCCGGCTTCCTGGCAGTTCGGGACCAGGCCCGCCGGCGGTGGCTCTGCGTAGAGGCACCGATAGCAAGGAAAGCCTTCGTGCGGTTTGAGGGTGGTGAGCTGCCCCTCGAAGCGGAAGATGCTGCCGGAGATCAGGGGCTTCTTGGCGAAGAAACAGGCGTCATTGACCAGATAACGGGTGGTGAAGGTGTCCGAGCCGTCCAGGACCAGGTCGTAGTCCGAGAGGATGCTCAGGGCGTTCTCGGCGATGATGTTGGTCTGATAGGTCTTGATCGCGATGTCCGGATTGATCGCGGCGAGCATCTTACGTCCGGAGTCGACCTTGGGCTTGCCGACGGTGGCGGTCGTGTGGAGGATCTGGCGCTGGAGATTCGACAGGTCCACGACGTCGCCATCCACGAGGCCGATGGTGCCGACCCCGGCCGCGGCCAGATAGAGCGCTGCCGGGGAACCGAGGCCGCCCGCGCCAATGACCAGCACGCGGGCCGCGGCCAGCTTCTTCTGTCCCTTGCCTCCCACGTCCGGCAGGATGATGTGCCGGCTGTAGCGTTCGATCTGCTGTTCGGTGAAGTCCATCGTTATACCCTTTGTGTCATTGCGAGCGAAGCGAAGCAATCTCGTTCCGGAAGACCGAACCAGAGATTGCTTCGTTGCTGCGCTCCTCCCAATGACAGATCATTCGAGCTACTCGACGACGTTCAACTCGATGGGGTCCACGATGACGCCCTTCTGTCGGATGCCTTCGATGGCCCGTTCGATCTCGGCGGGGTTCCCGGAGAATTCCACGTCCATCCATCCGGTCTTCTCCCGCACGTCCGCCCGGCGGATGTTCGTATCGACCTTCGGGAACGCGCGGTTGATCTGGCAGAGGACCGGCTCCTTGATTTTGTCCTCCGGAAAACGGAGATGAAAACGTAAGTTCGCCATCACCGAACCTTACTGCGTGCCGCCCGCGATGGCCGGCACGATGGAGACCTCGTCGCCGTCCTTGAGGGGCGTGTGCTTGCCCTTGAGAAAGCGGATGTCCTCTTCGTTGAGGTAGATGTTCACGAACCGCCGGATCTCGCCTTTGTTGTCGCAGACCCTGTCTTTAAGCCCAGGGAACCGGCCGTTCAACGACTCGATGAGGGACTGGATGTCCGAGGCGGGGGTCTCGACCTCGCTTTTGCCCCCGGTCAGGGTCCGCAGGGGTGTGGGAATACGCACCTTGACCATGGATCCTTACCTCTCATGGGTGCCCAGGCCGAACGTCTTCTGGAAGTGGACCAGGCTCGGGGAGATCCGCGTCGGCCGACCGACGGCGTTCATCACGGCTTCCTGGGTCTTCAAGCCGTTGCCGGTGACCAACGCCACGGTCGTCTCGGTCCGCTTGATGAGTCCCTGCTTGACCAGCTTCTTGAGGACGCCGATCGTCACGCCACCGGCAGTCTCGGCAAAGATTCCTTCGGTCTGCGCCAGCAGTGTCATACCCTCGATGATCTCCTCGTCCGTCACCGTCTCCATGGCTCCGCCGCTCTCGGCCGTGGCCTTGAGCGCGTAGTACCCGTCGGCGGGGTTGCCGATCGCCAGCGATTTGGCGATGGTGGCGGGCTTCACCGGCTTGAAGAAGTCCCGGCCCAGCTTGTGCGCCGTGGCGATGGGGGCGCAGCCCTCCGCCTGGGCCCCGTCCACCCGGGTGGCCATGCGGTCGATCAGCCCCAGTTTGTGGAACTCGTTCAGTCCCTTCCAGATCTTCGTGAGCAGCGAGCCGGACGCCATGGGCACGACGATGTGGTCCGGGG
>VBOF01000379.1 GCA_005877855.1 Nitrospirota bacterium
GTCGTGGTCGTGTCGCATGATTTGAATCTTGCCAGTCAGCACTGCGACCGGCTAGTGCTGCTGCACGAAGGGCGGGTCTATCAGTCCGGCGCGCCCGAGCAAGTGGTGACTCCCGCCCATATTCGCACGGTGTACGGGTGTGACGTCATCATTGACCGCCATCCGGAAGCGGGGACCCCGCGGGTCACGCTCCCGCAGGTGGGGCCACGCGCATCGTTAAACGTTAATCGGCACCCCCACCCATCCCTCCCCCCTCGAGGGGGAGGGTGAGGGTGGGGGGCATTCCCGTTTAACGTATAACGAATAACGATTTCACTCGGCGGGACGTATCCCACCGTCGAGGGTGAATGAGGAGGGATACGAGGACAACTGATCAAGAAGGAGGAAGGTTCAGCTACTAGGGCGACAAAGTCAGGGGAAGATGGTGCGAAGCCATCACGGTGCCGCCACTGTAAGCGGCGAGTGACCCTACGATGAGCCACTGTGCGCGTCCCGCGCACGGGAAGGCGTAGGGGAACGAGGACCCGCAAGTCAGGAAACCCGCTTGTCGGCCATCACGAACTAACCCTTCGAGCACAAGGGAGGAGTCGTCATGCCCAGGTTACTTGCTGCTTTCTATTTTTTGTTTCTCGTCCCGTTTCTTCTTCAACCACAATCCATCCACGCGGAAGAGCCCGCTCCTGAGGCTCTACCAGAAGTAGTCGTTTCCAGTACTCGACTACCGGGCGATCCCGTAGACCCGCGCACCTTGCCCGCAAAAGTAACCGTCATAACCGCTGAAGACATTGCCCGTTCAGGAGCCAAGACGGTCCAGGAAGCGATTCAATGGTCCACGGGCATCGTCATGTTCGACGAGGTCGGCAATGCTTTTGAACAACGTGTGGATCTTCGAGGGTTCAACAACCAGCCGGTGCCGGCAACGAGTGTCTTCGTAGACGGGGTGCGAGTGAACGAGCCGGATTTTAACGGTTTGAATTTCTATCTCATCCCTATTGAGGCTGTCGAACGACATTGTGGGGCAGCTTTCAGCGGGAGCGGTACACTATCAATACAGCGGGCCCTTTGGGGAAGTTCGATTACTTTGCCAATTTCAGCCGGGAGACAGAAGACGGTTTTCGAGATGAGTCGGATGCTCGCATCAGGAGAGGATTTGGGAAGTTAGGATTCCGGCCCACAAATGATACTGATCTATCTGTTTCGTATAACTATGTTAGAAGTCGGCTTAAGCAGGCAGGCTCCCTGCCGTTGAGCCAGTGGGCGATCGATCCCAAGAGGAACTTTACCCCTGGCGATTTCAACCTTTCCGAATTAAATTTTGTCACCATTGCAGGCCGGCAACGCTTTCCAATGGGCTTCTCATTGACAGGCAATCTATTTTATCGGCATTTAGCTCAAGAGTTGTTTACTGTAGGGCAAAAGAGCCAAGGTGACTCTCAAAAGAAAATCGAGTCGCGAGGTGGAGCGCTTCAGCTCGGTCATGAGGCTACACTCCTCGGTCAGAAAAACTCGTTGACTGTCGGTGGAGAAATTACAAGGAATGATGTGGGAACCCAGGGACTATTCATTTTTTCTGGATTTGGATCGTTTCCTTCATCTACTACGGAAGGAGAGGACGTTCTTGCATTCTTTGCTCAGGACTCGTTCTCTTTAACCTCTCAGCTTATTTTCACTGGGGGCCTTCGCTACGATCACGATCAGTTGAACCTTTCCGACAATCTCATGCCGACAAACAATGGTAGTAAACGATTTGACAGGACAACCCCGAGAGCAGGCATCACTTACCTAATCATTAGGCCCGTTTACTTCCAATCCCGACTTGAAGCCCGTTAAGAGCCGGAACTACGAGATCGGGACGAAAAACCGTATCGGCACAAGGCATGAAGTTCAGTTGGCGCTGTTTCGTGCAGATGTCCGCGATGAAATTTTCTTCACTTGTATAATTTGTGATGGCAACGATGGCCAGAATCGGAACATTGACAAGTCCCGTCGTCAGGGCATTGAAGCCACGCTGAAAGAAAGGATCAGCAAGTATTTTGATGCTACGGTGAATTACACGTACACGGAGGCGCAGATCCTAACTGCAACCAGCCTTTCGCCTACCAAAGTTGTTTCACCAGGGAGCACCTTGCCCCTCGTTCCCAAACATCGCCTCGGCGTCACCGGCAATCTCTACCCTGTGCCCGGCTGGACGGTTTCACTCACGGGCTTGTACGTCAGCACTCAATTCTTCCTGGGCGATGAAGCCAATGTCCAACCTCGACTGCCCGGCTATTTCCGAATGGACGCTCGGGTGGCATATGAACGATCCGTGCCTGGTGGCCTCCTCAGAGTGTTCCTGATGCTCAACAACATCTTGGATCAGAAGTACTCGACATCCGGGATTATCGCTAGAAACGACCTTACGGGGGGAGGGGCGATAGAAAGATTCGTTGTGCCTGCTCCAGGCATCGCCATTTATGGCGGATTGAGCTATACGTTTACTGGGCTCTGATGTCGGTCTCATCGAAGATAGGAACAATGATCTATCCGCGGCTGGTTATTGCCGGTACGCATAGTGGGGTTGGCAAGACCACGGTGACTCTGGCGCTGCTGGCGGCCCTGAAAGAGCGGGGCCGCCGGGTGCAGCCCTTCAAGGTGGGGCCGGACTTCATTGACCCCGGGCATCATTCGGCCGTTACCGGTCGCCTGTCCCGCAATCTCGATGGCTGGATGCTCGGGCCGACAGTCTGCCGGCAGGTGTTCCTCCGAGCGGCGGCCGATGCGGACATCTCGATCATCGAAGGTGTCATGGGCCTGTTCGACGGGAGCTCGCCGGTCACCGAATCCGGGAGCACCGCCGAACTGG
>VBOF01000005.1 GCA_005877855.1 Nitrospirota bacterium
CCTGCAAGACGAGAGCAAGACCAATACCCTGCCCATCTGGGTCGGCGTCGCCGAGGGGACGGCCATCCGGCTGGCCCTGGAAAGTGTGGTTCCTCCACGGCCGCTCAGCCACGACCTGATCCGGAACCTGACCGAGCAACTGGGCTTGAAGATCTCGAAGGTCGTCGTGACCGACGTCAAGAACAACACGTACTATGCCTCGATCTACCTGAGGAGCAAGGAATCGGACACGCAATCGGAGTTGACGGTGGACGCCCGGCCGAGCGACGCGATCGCGTTGGCCCTGCGGACCAGTAGTCCGATCTACGTCACGCAAGAGGTCTTAGACCACCTGGCTCCGGAGAACGTCGACCCCTGGCTGAAGATGCTGGGATCAAAAGAGTTCGGCGGCACGGTCTAGCATCAAGAGTGCGAGCAGCATGACGAGAACCTACTCCGCCAAGAAGGCGGACATCACGCGCAAGTGGTACGTGGTCGATGCGAACGGGAAAACGCTGGGCCACTTGGCTTCGCAGGTCGCGATCGTGCTCCGGGGCAAGCACAAGCCGGTCTTCACCCCGCACGTGGACACCGGCGACCACGTGATCGTCGTCAACGCTGAAAAAGTGCACCTGACCGGCGACAAAGTCCGGACGAAGACGTACTATCGCCATTCGGGCTACCCCGGCGGGTTGAAGGCGGAAACCGTCAAGGAGGTCCTGAGCCGCAAGCCGGCTGCGGTGCTCGAACGGGCCATCAAAGGCATGTTGCCGAAGACCCCGCTCGGCAAGCAGATGGCGCGCAAGTTGAACGTGTACGCCGGTCCGGCCCATCCGCACCGGGCGCAGCGGCCTGAGGTGTTAGCCCTCTGATCTACCACGAGGAGACTGAGCCTTTATGTCCATGACAAGCGCAACGAACGCGACAGGGAAACGGAAGCGGGCCATCTGCCGAGCCTGGATCAGCGCGGGATCCGGCCAGTTCACGATCAATGACTGCGCCCTGGAATCCTATTTTCGCAGGGCAACTCATCGGTCGACGGTCGTCTACCCGATCGAGATCACCAACCTGCAGGGAAAGCTGGACGTGAAGGCGACGGTCGAAGGCGGCGGGAACAGCGGCCAAGCGGGCGCCCTACGGCACGCCCTGTCGAAGGCCTTGGCCACGATGGATCCTGCGCTGCGCCCGATCCTCAAGAAGGAGGGGCTCCTCACCCGGGACTCGCGCACGAAGGAGCGGAAGAAATACGGACAGAAGGGGGCGCGCAAGCGCTTCCAGTTCTCGAAACGCTAAGGGGGCAACGACCCTTTCGAAAGGGAAGGCCCCTCGGCCTTCCCTTTTTTATTACTCGGAGCATTACCGGATGATCACGGTCGCAGTCGTCGGGGCCAGCGGATACGTCGGAGGGGAACTCCTGCGTCTGCTGTTCCGCCACCCCAAGGTGCGGGTCACCGCCGTCACGTCGGAGCAATCCGCAGGAAAGCCGGTCCAGTCGCTGTTTCCCAACCTGGTGGGACCGGAACTGGTCTGCGAAGCCCTGGACCCCGACCGCATCGCGGCGCGCGCCGGCACGATCTTCCTGGCCTTGCCCCATACCAAGTCAGCCGGCCCCGCCCAGCGGTTCCTCAAGGCCGGCCGCAAGGTCATCGACCTGAGCGCCGACTTCCGGCTCAAAAACGCGCAGGCCTACGAAACGTGGTACCAGACCACGCATCCCTGCCCGGACCTTCTGCCCATCGCCGTCTACGGCCTGCCCGAACTGCACCGTGACGCGATCCGATCGGCCACGCTGGTCGCCACGCCCGGATGCTACCCGACCGCGGCGGTCCTCTCGCTGGCGCCCCTGCACCAGCACCAGCTGCTGGGCGACCCGGTCATCATCGACGCGAAATCGGGGATCTCCGGCGCGGGACGCACCCCAGCCCTTTCCTATCATTTCCCGGAGGCGAACGAATCCATTCAAGCGTACAAGCTGGGGGATCACCGGCACCTCCCGGAGATCGAACAGGAACTCGGCGTCACCGTCACGTTCACCCCGCATCTGGTCCCCATGACGCGGGGTATCCTCAGCACCGCCTACGTGCGCCTGCGGCAGGCCCGCACCACGGCACAACTGACGGCTCTCTATCGGGACTTCTACAAGAACGAGCCGTTCGTGCGGGTGTTGGACCCGGGACACTCTCCGAATCCCCTGCATACCCGCGGCGCCAACCTCTGTGAGGTCTCAGCCTTCGCCGATCCGCGGACCGGCATGGCCACGCTGATGGCCGCCCTCGACAACCTGGTCAAGGGCGCGGCCGGCCAGGCCATCCAAGCGTTCAACCTCATGCAGGGATGGGACGAAACGCTCGGGCTGCAGGACTCCGGCCTCTACCCATAACGATCCAGAAGGAAAGCGATGAAGACGTTCCTCACAGGGGGGATCACCGCCGTGCCCGGGATCCTGGCGGCCGGCATGGCTGCCGGGATTAAGAAGGCAGACGTCCCCGACCTCGCGTTGATCGTCTCCGAGCGAGAAGCGACAGCGGCGGGCGTCTTCACCCTCAACAAGGTGGTGGCCGCTCCGGTCATCCTGGACCGCCAGCGATTGCGCCGTGGCAAGGGCCGGGCCATCCTCGCGAATAGCGGCAACGCCAATGCCTGCACCGGCCGCCAGGGATACGCCGACGCCGTGAAGATGGCTGCCCTCACGGCGAAGGCGCTGGGCTTCCGCCCGGAGGACGTCTTCGTCGCTTCCACCGGCGTGATCGGGAAACCGTTGCCCATGGAGCGGATCGATGCCGCGATCCCGGCGCTGGCCGGCCAGTTGCGTCGCGACGGAGGAGAAGACGCGGCGCGCGCCATCATGACGACCGACACGACGGTCAAGATGGTCGTCGCCACGGACACGCTTGGAGGACGCACCATCACCGTAGGCGGCATCGCCAAGGGCTCCGGCATGATCCATCCGAACATGGCCACGATGCTCGCCTTCCTGGCCACCGACGCGGCAGTGCCGCGCGCCATCCTGCAAGCAGGCTTGCGTCAGGCCACAGACCGGTCCTTCAACCGGATCCCGGTGGACGGCGATACCAGCACGAACGACATGGTGCTGTGCCTGGCCAATGGCGTCGCCGGCAACAGGCCTATAGCGTCGGGCAACGCGGATGCGCGCCGCTTCCAGGCGCTGCTCGACTTCGTCTGCCTCGACCTGGCCAAAAAGATCGCCCGGGACGGCGAAGGGGCCACCAAGTTCGTGGAGCTGCGGGTCACACGAGCCCGGACAACAGACGAGGCCGTGCGCGTCGCCGTCGCCATCGCCACGTCCAGCCTGGTCAAGACCGCCTGGTTCGGCGCGGACGCGAACTGGGGACGGATCATGGCAGCCATCGGGCGGTCCGGCGCCCGGATCAACCCGGACTGCGTCGCGATCGCGTACGGCGATGTCCCCGTAGTCCGTCGCGGCACCGGGCTCGGCCCAGCCGCGGAAGAGCGAGCGAACACCGTGCTGAAGGGCCGCGAGTTTGCCCTCACGGTCGATCTGGGGCTCGGCCGCGCCGAGGCGACGGTGTGGACCACCGATCTCTCGCCGGAGTACGTCAAAATCAACGCCTCCTACCGATCCTGAGCGGCAATATTTCGCTTGAAAAGCCAGGGGACGCGTGTTAGTTTGCACAAGCTTGGATGCCGTGGTTGCCGTGACGGTCATTCCTGCTGGTGGTGAAGCCGGCGGGCATTATCCACAATCTCGGAACGTCCGCCCTGGCGGACGGGATATCGGCGCCCTAAGGACCTGAACAATCCTCCCGCCCTGCTGTCCCAATCGGGGCGGGTCGCGCCGGTGCTAGAAAGGGGGTGACGGGATGGGCGTGATCACGATCAAGGACCTTTTGGAGGCCGGCGTGCACTTCGGCCACCAGACCAACCGATGGAACCCGAAGATGAAGCGGTACATCTTTGGGGAGCGCAACGGCATTTACATCGTCGACCTGCAACAGACCCTCGCGCGGTTCGAGGCCGCCTACGATTTCGTCCGGCAGACCGTCGCCCAAGGCGACTCCGCCCTCTTCGTCGGCACCAAGCGACAGACCAGCACGATCGTCGAAGAAGAGGCCAAGCGGTGCCAGATGTTCAACATCTCGCAGCGATGGCTGGGCGGCATGCTCACAAACTTCAACACGATCCGCAAGAGCATCGACAAATTGCGCAAGCTCGAGGCGGCGGCGACCGACGGCACCTTCGAGCGCCTGCCCAAAAAGGAAGTGGCCAAGCTGGAAAAGGAACGGCAGCGGCTCGAAGCGAGCCTGGGCGGCATCAAGGGCATGAACACCCTGCCCGGCTTCATCTACGTGGCCGACACGCGCGGCGAGCGCATCGCCATCCTGGAGGCGAACCGCCTGGAAATCCCCGTCGTCGCCATCGTGGACACCAACTGCGACCCGGACGGGATTGATTACCCCATTCCGGGCAACGACGATGCGATCCGCTCCGTTAAATTGATCACTTCCAAGATCGCCGATGCGGTGATCGAAGGGCTGCACCTGCGCGCCCAGGGCGCCGAGGAAGAGAAGCCCGCGGCCATGGCCCCGGGCGACTTGCGGACCGTCCAGGCCGCCGGCGCCGGAGTCTGAAGCCAGACCCGCCGCCCGAAGCCAGCAAGGAGTCAGCGCGCCATGGCAGGAGACAGCGCCCGCGTCAAGGAACTCCGGCAGAAGACCGGCGCCGGCATCATGGACTGCAAGCAGGCCCTGGTGGAAACCGGGGACGACATCAACAAGGCCGTCGACTGGCTGCGCCAAAAAGGCCTGGCTGCGGCTGGGAAGAAGGTCGGACGCGCCACGCATGAAGGCACGATCGCCTCCTACATCCACCCCGGCAGCAAGGTGGGGGTGCTGATCGAGGTCAATTGCGAAACCGATTTCGTGGCCCGCAACGACGAATTTCAGGCCCTGGTCCGCGACCTGACCCTCCAGATCGCCGCGTCCAAGCCCCTGTACGTCCGGCGGGAAGACGTCCCACAGTCCCTGATCGACAAGGAACTGGAAATCTACAGAGGCCAGGCGAAGGAGATGGGCAAGCCCCCAGCCGCGTGGGAGAAGATCGCCACGGGCAAGCTGGAAAAGTTCTATCAGGACACGTGCCTGATGGAGCAGCTCTTCATCAAGGACCCGAGTCTCAAGATCGCCGACCTGATCAAGCAGAAGATCGCCAAGCTCGGCGAGAACATGACCGTCCGCCGCTTCACCCGGTACCAGCTCGGTGAGGAGGAATGAGCCAGGCGGCGTACAAGCGCATCCTGCTGAAGATCAGCGGAGAAGTGCTTGCCGGCGACCAGTCGTTCGGGATCGACTCGCGGATGATCGAGTACATCGCGTCGGAGATCGCGGAGGTCGCCGCGATGGGCGTCGAGGTCGCGGTGGTCATCGGCGGGGGGAACATCTACCGGGGGATCGACGCCGCCGACGGCGGCATGGAGCGGGCCTCGGCCGATTACATGGGCATGCTGGCCACCATGCTCAACGCGCTCGCCCTGCAGAACGCGCTCGAGAAACAGGGCGCGGTCACCCGCGTTCAGTCCGCCATCGAAATGCGCCAGTTGGCCGAACCCTACATCCGCCGGCGCGCGATCCGACACCTGGAAAAGAAGCGTGTGATCATCTTCGCGGCGGGCACCGGCAATCCGTATTTCTCCACCGACACGGCCGCCGCGCTGCGCGCGATGGAGATCGGGGCCGAGATCATCCTCAAGGGCACCAAGGTCTCCGGCATCTACGACGACGATCCCATGAAGAATCCCCGCGCGACCAAATACACGAAGCTCTCCTTCATCGCCGTGATCGACAAACGCCTCAAGGTCATGGACTCGACCGCCATCTCCCTGTGCATGGACCACAACCTCCCCATTATCGTGTTCAACGTCAAGGAGAAGGGCAACATCAAGCGCATCGTCCGGGGAGAGCAACTCGGCACCTTGGTCCATGACGAAACCGCCACCGCGTAGCGCCGCGAGGGACGCCATGGAATTCCCGCAGAGGAAAAAGGCCACAGAAAAAATGGAGGGTCAGATCGAGCACCTGCGCCACGAGATGGCCGCGATCCGCACGGGCCGCGCCTCGATCGGGGTGCTGGATCACGTCAGGGTGGACTACTACGGCACGCCCACCCCCCTCAAGCAGGTCGCCACGCTGGCCGCGCCCGAGAACCGGCTCCTCACCGTCCAGCCGTTCGACCCCAAGATGATCAAGGACATCGAAAAAGCGATCCTGGCCTCTGACCTCGGCCTGACTCCCACGAACGACGGCAAGCTCATCCGCCTCCCGATCCCGCCGCTCACCGAGGAGCGCCGCAAGGAGCTGGCGAAGCACGCGAAAAAGATCGCCGAAGAAGTCCGGGTCCACATTCGCAACATCCGGCGGGACGTGCACGAGGAGATCAAGAAGGGCCAGAAGGCCTCCCAGATGCCCGAGGACGAGGCCAAGAAGGCCCAAGACGAGCTCCAGAAGCTGACGGATTCGTACATCACCAAAGTGGACGAGATCCTCAAGAAGAAGGAGACGGAGATCACCGAAATTTGAATTCCACGGTCGTCGAGATTTCCCTGCCCGCCCTCCGTCATAACCTCCGTCAAGTTGCGCGCCGTGTCGGCACGGTCCCCATCATCGCCGTCGTCAAGGCCAACGCGTACGGCCACGGGGCCGTCCCCGTCACACGCACGCTCCTGACGGCCGGGGCGCACCAACTGGGCGTCGCCACGGTCGCGGAAGGCCAGGAGCTTCGGCACGCCGGCATCACCGCCCCGATCCTGGTGATGGGCGGCATCTTCCCGGACGACGTGCCGCTCCTTCAGGAACTGAGCCTGATCCCGGTTCTCCCCTCGCGGGACGCCATCTTCATGGCAGCCCGCCTCATGCATTCCCGCTCCGCGCCCCTGCCCGTCCACCTCAAAGTGGACACCGGAATGAGCCGCCTGGGACTCACGCGGGAAGAATTCCTGGACATCCTCCGCTCCGACTGGCCTCCGACCCTGCGCCTGGAAGGCCTCATGAGCCATCTCGCCTCGGCCGACGCGGGCGATGGTGAGTCGGCCGAAAACCAGCTCGTCCGCTTTCGCGAGCTGCTCGACGCGGCGAAGTCAGCCGGTCTGGCGGTGCCGGCTGCGCACATCGCCAACAGCGCCGCCATCCTGCGCTTCCCGGCCAGCTACTTCGACCGCGTGCGTCCCGGCCTCATGCTGTACGGGTACGTCAACGGGCCGGCGGCCGCAGCCGAGCTCCGGCCTGCGCTCTCGTGGAAGACCCGCATCGTGCAGGTGAAACGTGTCGGCGTCGGCCAGCCGGTCAGCTACGGCGGGACGTTCGTCACGTCCCGTCCCTCGACCCTGGCCATCCTGCCGGTCGGCTATGCCGACGGGTACAGCCGCGCCCTGTCCAACAAGGGGCACGTGCTGGTCCGCGGCAGGGCGGTGCCGATCGTCGGGCGGGTCTGCATGGACCTCACGGTGGTCGACGTGTCGGACCTCCCGGACGTCCGTCCAGGCGACGAGGCGGTCCTGCTGGGCAGGCAGGGCGCGGCCGCGATCACCGCGGACGACCTGGCCGCCTGGCAGAACACCATCAGCTACGAAGTCCTCTGCCGGATCAGCCCCCGCCTCACGCGCGTCTACCTGGAAGACTGATGCCGCGCCCCATCTTGCCTGGCCCGGATAAAACCGGTATGGTATCGCCACGTCCGTCATTTCCCTGAGAGAGGCCGCGCATGGACTCATTAGTGGTGCGTCTCGACGACACGCTCAAAGGCTACGTCCTCACGGTCCAAGAATTCGTCGAGCTCTGCGCGGCCGCGTTCGCTGGCGCATTCCGGCGCCCCTGGTACCTCCGGGATACGCTCTACCACATGGACCAGATCGGGGTCGGCTCCCTCTTCATCGTCATCCTGACGGGGACGTTCACCGGCATGGTCCTGGCCCTGCAGGGAGCCATCCAGCTCGAGCCGTACGGCGCGGTGCAGTACATCTCCCGTCTGATCAGCACCTCGGTCGTTCGGGAACTCGGCCCGGTGCTCGCCGCCCTCATGATCGCCGGACGGGTCGGTTCCGGCATCGCCTCCGAGCTGGCGTCCATGCAAGTCACCGAGCAGATCGACGCGCTCAGGGCCGAAGGGACGGACCCCATCAAGAAACTGGTCACCCCGCGACTGGTGGCCTCGCTGATCATGGTTCCCGTGCTGACCGTCATCACCAACGGGATCGCGCTGCTCGGCGGGTTCCTGATCGCCAACTTCTACTTGAGCATCGACCCCTACTTTTATTGGACGTGGGCGTTCGAGGCCTTGCGCTTCCACGACCTGATCTACGGCCTCATCAAGCCGACCGTCTTCGGCTTCATCATCTGCATGGTCGGCTGCTACGCCGGCCTGAACACGGCCGGCGGGACCGTCGGGGTCGGCCAGTCGACGACCCAGGCGATGGTCACATCCTCCATCCTCATTCTCATGACCGACTTCTTCATGACCAAGGTGTTCGTCTTTCTCGGCTGAGGCGCCCGTGATCAAGTTCACCGACGTGTGCGTGAAGTTCGACGGCCGCCCGGTCCTCAAGGATTTCACGATGGAGGTCCCTACCGGAGAGACGCTGGTGATCCTGGGCGGCAGCGGCGGCGGCAAGACGACCATGTTGCGCCTGATCCTGGGCCTGCTCCATCCCGACTCCGGCTCCATCCTCGTCGACGGACAGGAGATCGTCGGCCTCCCCGAACGGGACATGGTGCCGATCCGCGCCCGCATGGCGATGGTCTTCCAAGGGTCAGCGTTGTTCGACTCGCTCAGCGTCCGCGAAAACGTGGGCTATCGTCTCTACGAGGAGGGGGCGCTTTCGGACTCCGCCATCGAACGGCTCGTCGTCCTGTCTCTGTGTTTCGTCGGACTGGAGGACACGCTCGAGAAGATGCCGGCTGAGCTCAGCGGCGGCATGAAAAAGCGGGTCGCGATCGCGCGCGCCCTGGCCTGCAGTCCGAAGCTGGTCCTCTATGATGAACCGACAGCGGGACTGGACCCGATCAACGCCCACCTGATCAGCGAGTTGATTCGCAGGTTGCAGAAAGAGCAACACCTCACGCAGGTGGTGGTCACGCACGACCTCGACACGGCCTATCGCGTCGCGGATCGGCTGATCATGGTCCACCGGGGCGAAAAACTCTTCGACGGCACCGTGGATATGCTGAAAACCGCGGACGACCCGCGCATCCGGACATTCCTCAGCCCGCAAGAGGTCCTGGCGGCGCCGGGATGCTTCCCAGCCAAGGACGGCGGGATTCGCGTGGTCACGCCGACAATGGACGAGGAGAGCCCAGCATGAGGTCCCGCACGCACGTGAGTTGGTTGCAGCTCAAGGTCGGCCTGGTCATCCTCGCCGCCGTGGCCGGGATCCTGGTCGCCATCCTGAACCTCAACGAGGGCATGGGGCTCTTCGGTCGGCAGGCGACCCTCCGCGCCCTGGTGGCGGACAGTCACGGCATCAAGGTCGGGGCGCCCGTCCGCTTCAACGGGGTGGATACGGGCAACATCATCCGCATCGCCATCGACAGCAGCAACGGCAAAGTGTCGCTCACCTTCACCGTCAACAACGACATTCGCCCGCTCCTGCGCCGCGACGCCGCGGTGCTGATCCGGCCGATGGGGCTGCTCGGCGACAAATACCTGGAGCTGCTTCCCGGGACCTCCAAGGAGCCGGCCCTTCCAGAAGACGCGGTCCTCACCGGGCAAGCCGAACCCGACATCACCGGCGTGGCCGACAGTGCGGCGGCCACGCTGGAGCGCGTGAGCCACAGCCTCAAGGACCTTCAGACGATCCTCATCGGCTTGAAGGAAGGCAAAGGCACCGCGGGCAAGCTCGTCACCGACCCGGCCCTCTACGACCACACGATGGCGCTCCTCCAAAAGGCGGAGGCGATCTCCGACAAGACCTCCCAGTTGCTCGCCAGGATCGAACAGGGGGAAGGGACGCTCGGCCGCCTGATCACGGACCGGAAGTTCTATGACCGGGCCACCGCCGCCGTGGATGAATTACAGAAGGTGGCCGTCCTGCTCAATCAGCCCACCGGCAGCCTGGGACGGCTGGCTCGCGACCCGGCGTTGTACCAGCGATTGGAGGGTGTCACCGCGAAAAGCGAAGCTCTGGTCGGGCGCATCGAGCGAGGCGATGGGACACTTGGCAAGTTGATCACTCAGGACCAACTCTATCAACGAGCCGACAAAGTGCTGACCGAGATGGAGACCCTGCTGGCGGACGTCAAGAAGAACCCGACCAAGTACTTCAAGTTCTCCGTGTTCTAGGTTTTCAACTTCCGTCCTAGTCTCTTCTCCACGCTCATGACTTTTCCGCTAAGCCTGCCTTCGGCCCCCTTGCGGTAGTCCACCTTGATCGAGCACGAGATGCGGTTGCAGTCCTTGCGCATCCGCTCGTAGCACTGCTTCACGACGCCGAACACGTCGTCCCAGTCGCCTTCCAGCACCGTCCCCATCGGGTTGAGCCGGTAGTCCACCCCGCTCTTGTCCACGATCTCCAGCGACCGGGCCACGTACTTGCCGACGCTCTCGCCTTTCCCCAATGGCGACATGCTGAATTCCAGGAGCACCATCGCTCACGTCCCTTTCTTCGTGGGGACTGGCTACTTTTCTTCTTCGCATCCCAAGAAAAGTTGCCTGTCCCCGTTTTTCTATCTCTCAGATACACCACTTCGCCCCAGAAAACCAAGCCATTTGAACCTTCGCCCCTGACCTGTCTCCTTTTCTCCCACGCGGATATAATCATGACCCAGCATGACCCTTCGTCGCCTGATACACGAGTTCACATTCCCTGATCCCCGTGAGGCCGATGCCGCGGGCCTTGTGGCCTTTGGAGGCAGCCTCGATCCCAGGCGTGTGCTGGCTGCCTATGCGCAAGGCATTTTCCCCTGGCCCTACGACTCCGACTCGCCCGTGCTGTGGTTCTCTCCCGACCCGCGCATGGTGCTCCGTCCCGCCGAGTTACACGTGAGCCGGAGCTTGCAGAAAACCATCACGAAACGACTGTACGAGGTGCGGTACGATACCGCGTTCGCCGAGGTCATCGGGCGCTGCGCCACCGTTCGGCGTCCTGGCCAGCGGGCCACCTGGATTACCAGGGAGATGATCCGCGCCTATGATCGGCTCCACGAGATGGGGTTTGCTCATTCCGTGGAAGCCTGGCGCGAGGGACAGCTCGTAGGCGGGCTATACGGCGTCTCGCTGGGCGCCGCCTTTTTCGGCGAATCCATGTTCACGCAGCGTCCGAATGCCTCCAAGGTCGCCTTCGTCCATCTGGTTCGACAACTCCACACCTGGGAGTTTCACCTCGTGGACTGTCAGGTGTATACCGAGCACCTCGCCCGCTTCGGCGCCACGCCGTGGCCTCGCACGCGCTTTCTCGACACCCTGGCGAAAGCGCTCACTGCGCCCATGTATCAAGGACCGTGGAACAGCAGAACCCTCGCCCCTAGAGGGAGAGGGTGCGGGTGAGGGGGAGTACCGATCTTACGTTCCTTTCGGGTCGGCCTTCTTCTCGACCTTGGGAAACTCGATCTTCGCGTGAAGCTTGACCTTTGCTACTGCATCTCGCAGTAATTGCTGGCGATTGTCGATATGAGGCTCGGTCGATTGGAGATGCGCCCGGTAGGCGTCCAGCCATTCCAAGAACACTTCGAAGCGCTCGTCGAACAGGGGTTCGAGGTCCTCCCGCAACCGTTTGGCCAGGGCTGGCGACACGCCGCTCGTGCTGATCGCGATCCGGAGCGGTCCCCGTTGCACAAGAGCCGGCAGCGTGAACGTCGAGTATTCCGGCTGGTCGGTGGAGCAGAGCAGGAAGCCCTTCTGCTTGGCCAGCTCGTAGAGGTCGCGGCTCAGGACCCCATCAGTCCGCACCGTGTTGAGCACGAGCCAGATCCCTCCCTCCACATCGGAGGCCTTGAAGCGCCGGCCCCGATGCAGGATTTTCGCCGAGGCCGCGAGGACCTTGAGCTCATCGGAGAGCTTGGGGCTGATGACGGTCACCCTGGCGCCGGTCTCCAGGAGCCGGTTGGTCTTCTCCGTCGCTTCATCACCGCCGCCCACCACGAGGCACGGCCGATCCTTCACGTCAAGATTGATCTGGAAGCCGAATTTCATCGCGGGCGCATCATACCCCGACGGCAGGACGCAGGTAAATACGTTGTTCCCTTGCGAGGCCTCGGTTATAATCTTGCCGCAATGTCACCGGAGGAGTCGTGACCAAGAAGCACCTCATACCGTTGCTCTTCCTGGGGATCATCCTGCTGGCAGGCATTGCAGCCTGGCAGGGTGTCCTCCATGGCGGCAAGGAAGCCGCCAGCTCGATCGCGGGGGTCGTCACGATCGACCCGGCGCTGGCCTCCCAGGTGGCCCCCACCGACGTGCTCTTCGTGATCGTCAAGAGGCCAAGCGGGCCGCCGCGCCCCCTCGCCGCCGTCCGAATCGACCACCCGAAATTCCCCCAGCCCTTCGAGGTGACCAATGCCGACGTGATGCTGCAGGGCTCCGAGCTCAAAGGCGTGGTGGCCGTCATCGCCCGGCTGGACAAGGACGGCAACGCCGGTCCGGCCCAACCCGGCGATATCGAGGGCGAGTACGCCAAGAACCCGACCATGGTGGGCGCCAAAAACGTCGAGATCGTCCTGAACACGGTCAAGTAGCAAAAAAAAAGGAGGACGCCGTGCGGCGTCCTCCCCTGCGCACAGAGCACAACACCGTTACGGCTCGGGGATGTCCGAATCCAGCTCCACGTTCCAGTAGAGGTAGTCCCGCCAACTCTCCGGCGTGTTCCGGACCCCGATCGTGATCGTCACCACCGGGTTCCACTTCGGCTTGAGGGGCTTACGCATCAGGTGCATGCCCGCCTCTTCCGGCAGTCGCCCGCTCTTGCGATTGTTACACCCCCAGCACGCCGTGACGATGTTCTCCCAGGTTTTATTCCCGCCCTTCGCGATGGGGATCACGTGGTCGAAGGTGAGGTCCTCCGTTCGGAACTTGCGCCGGCAGTACTGGCACCGGAACCCGTCCCGGGTGAAGATATTGATCCGGGAAAACTTCACCGAGCGGTGGGCCTCGCGGAGCTTGACCATCTTCAACAGCCGCATGACCGCGGGCAGCTTGAAGGAGATCGAGACCCCGTGGATCTCGCGGTCATAGACCTCCAGCACCTCGACCTTCCCCTGCCACAGCAGGGTGATGGCCTTCTGCCAATTCACGACGCGGAGAGGCTCGTAGGTGGCGTTCAAGAGTAAGGTCAGCTCCATATACCCCCTTTCACCAATGACGCCGGTGTGTATAGCACAGGTGGGAGGGAAAAATCCAGCCTCTTCCCCCAGCGCAAGGGTCCGGCAGCCGGGGCTCACCCCGCCTTGAAGTCACGGCCGGCGCCGATTACAATTCGGTCATGCCGAACTTCATTCCTGTCGCGGACCTCAAAGACATCCCTCCCGGCACGGCCAAGGTCGTCTCGGTGCGGGACGTGGAGGTGGCGCTGTTCAACCTCGAGGGGGCAATCTTCGCCATCGACAACATGTGCCAGCACGCTGGAGGGCCCCTGGGCGAGGGCACGATCAAGGGCGACATCGTGATCTGTCCCTGGCACGGGTACCGCTATCACATCAAGACCGGCCAGTACGTCAAAAACCCGGAGATGAGCGTCGCCTGCTACCCGGTCAAGGTCGAGGACGGCAAGATCTCGGTCGCGGTCGCGCCGTGAGCCGCCTCCTCCTCACCATGCTGGCAACCGCCTGGCTGGCGTGGTCGCTGGGGGCAAGCGCCTTGCCCGGCAAAGAGCTTCCTGATCTCGGAAACGCCCACCTTCAACGGCTGGGCGACCCGCATGCCCCGTACAACAGTGAGCCGCCCACGTCGGGGCCGCACATGCCGGGCATCGCCCCATGGGGCTTCTACGACAAGCCCATTCCCAAGGAATACCAAGTC
>VBOF01000169.1 GCA_005877855.1 Nitrospirota bacterium
GAGAACGTGCGGGGAAAGGATGTCTTCGTCTGCCAGTCGTGTTGCGATCCGGTCAACAAGCATTTGATGGAACTCTTGTTCATGCTCGATGCCCTCAAGCGGTCCTCGGCCTATCGGATCACCGCCGTGATCCCGTACTACGGGTACGGCCGCCAGGACCGGAAGGACCAGCCCCGCGTGCCGATCTCCGCCAAGTTGGTCGCGGACTTAATCACCACCGCGGGCGCCGATCGGGTGCTCACGATGGACCTGCATGCGGGGCAGATCCAGGGGTTCTTCAACATCCCGGTGGACCATCTGTATGCGTCGCCGGTGTTGCTGGAGTATGTCGCGCAGCATGGAGACAAGAAACTCGTCGTCGTCTCGCCGGACGCGGGCGGCGTCGAGCGCGCCCGGGCCTTCGCCAAGCGGTTGCAGGCGAGCCTCGCGATCATTGACAAACGGCGGGAAGGTCCCAACGAGTCGCAGGTCATGCACATCATCGGAGAGGTGGCTGGGCGCGACGCCCTGCTCCTGGATGACATGATCGATACGGCCGGCACGATCGCCTTGGGCGCGCAGGCCTGCATGGAGCACGGCGCGCGCCGCGTCTGGTCGGCCTGCACGCATCCGGTCCTCTCCGGACAGGCCCTGGATCGCTTGAACACCTCGAGATTGGAGGAAGTGGTGGTCACCAACACGATTCCGCTGAACGGCAAGGACCGCCGGTGTGCCAAGCTGAAGGTGCTCTCCGTCGCGTCGTTGCTGGCGGAAGCCATCAAGCGCATCCACGAAGAAGAGTCGGTGAGCTCGCTGTTTGTGTAGACACGTCCGGGTCCAAGAAAGGGTCGGCGATGCAGGTTGACATGAAGGTTGAGACCCGTGAAGCGGTCGGGAAGGGGGTCGCCCGCACCTTACGCCGGCAAGGCAAGATTCCGGGTGTTCTCTACGGACAGGGCGAGTGCCTCAGCCTGACGATCGATCCGGCCGAGGTCCGCAAGGTCCTTCATTCGGAGTCCGGCTCGAACACGCTCCTCAATGTGAGCATTGCGAAGGGCAGCGGAGAGATGAAGCGGACCGCCATGCTGCGGGACTACCAATTGGATCCGGTGACCGGGGCGATCCTGCACGCGGATCTCTTTGAAGTCGCGCTGGACAAACCGATCCGCGTCCGGGTGCCGGTGGCCGTCACTGGCGGGACGCCGGTGGGCGTGGCCGAAGGGGGCATTCTCCAGCACAACCGACGCGAGTTGCACGTTGAGTGTCTCCCCAGTCAGATCCCGGCGCACATCATGGTGGACCCGACCGCCCTCAAGATCAACCAGGGGATCCATGTCAAGGAGGTGCCTGTCCCCCCCGGCGTCCGGATCTTGGACGACCCCGACATGATGGTGGTCAGCGTTGCCGCCCCGATCTCGGAGGCCAAACTGGAGGCGTTGCTCGCCACGACGCCGGCTGGGGAAACGGCGGCAGAACCCGAGCTGATCGGCAAGGCGACAGAGGAAGAAGTGAGCGAGGAAGCCGCAGCCGCAGGCGAGAAGGCCGGTGAGAAAGCCGGCGAGAAGGCTGGGGAGAAGGCTGGCGTGAAAGCCGGCGACAAAGCTGGCGCGAAAGTCGCTGCGGCGCCTGCTGCCGGCACGAAAGAGGACAAGAAGGAAGGCAAGGAAGCCAAGGACACGAAGGGGGAGAAGAAGAAGTAGCGGGCGCGCTCGGGAAGGGGCGTGTCTTGGCACGCCTGGGGTGGGCGGGTGCGACTAATAGTCGGTCTCGGCAACCCTGGTCCGGCCTGTGCCGAGACCCGTCACAATGTGGGCTTCTGGGTCGTGGCGGCTGTGGCAGCTGAGGCCGGAATCCGGTTCAGGCGGCACGGCGAAGTCCTTCGGGCCGAGGGACGCCTGGGCAGGGAGGCGGTCACGCTGGCCAAGCCGCAGAGTTACATGAACCGCAGCGGGCCGATCGTCGCCGCGCTGACGGGCGAACTCGGCATTGACCTCAGCGAGGTGATCGTCGTTCACGACGATCTCGATCTCGCCCCCGGTCGCTTACGCATCAAGGCCCGCGGGGGGCACGGCGGCCACAACGGGGTCCTCTCCATCATCGACGCTCTGGAATCAGACCGGTTCGCCCGCGTCAAGATCGGGATCGGACGTCCGCCGGACGGCGTGGATCCGGCGGACTACGTGCTGGCTCCTGTGTCCGCCCGCGAGCGGGCCGTGCTGGAGGAGGCGGTCCAGCAGGCCGTGCGGGCGGTGGAGTGTTGGGTCGGTGAAGGCTTGATGGCGGCCATGAACCGATTCAACGTCAAACGCGAGCCCTAAGGTCGTTAAACGTTAATCGTGAATTGCTCCCCCACCCTGACCCTCCCCCTCATGGCCCATTGCATTTGGCAGAGCAATGGGCGCCCCGGAGGGATGGGTGGGGGTGAGGCCCGCTTCAACGTTTAACGATTAACGAATAACGTCTTCTCCTTTTCTCCGGACACACGATGGCGCTCAATTGCGGCATAATCGGCTTGCCCAACGTGGGCAAATCGACGATCTTCAACGCCCTGGTGGGCGGCAGGGCGCTGGTCGCCAACTACCCGTTCTCCACCGTCGAGCCCAATGTCGGCGTGGCGGTCATTCCGGATGAACGGCTGGCGAGGCTGACGCAGATCTTCAAGTCCAGGAAAACGACACCGACGGCCATCGAATTTCGCGACATCGCGGGGCTGGTGCAGGGCTCAAGCCTCGGCGAGGGACTGGGCAATCAGTTCCTGAGCCAGGTCCGGGAAGCGGACGCGCTGGTGCACGTGGTGCGCGTTTTCGAAAATCCCGACGTGATGCACGTGGTAGGGGCGATGGAGCCGGAGCGCGACATCGGGCTGATCGAAACCGAGCTGATGCTGGCGGACCTGCAGACGCTGGAGCGGCGGCGGGAGAAACTGGACAAGAAGGTGCGGGCCGGCGAGGCGGGGGCCGTGCAGGAGAAAGTGTACGTGGACGCGCTTATCGAGCGGTTGAGCAAGGGGGAGTGGATCGGGGCCCAGACGGGCTCTACGACGGAGCAGGCCTGGCTGCGCGAGTACCAGCTACTGACGGCCAAGCCCATCGTGTTCGCCGTCAACATCGGGGAAGGGCAGGACGGCAGTCCGGCCGTGCGGCGGGTGGAAGAACTGGCGCGCGTTCGCGGGGCCCGGGCCGTGACGATCTGCGGCGCCGTCGAAGCGGAAGTGGCGGCCTTGCCTCCCGAAGAGCGGGGTGCCTGGACGATCCGCCAGGGCACGAAGGCTGCCCAGGCGGCCGGGAAGGTCCATTCCGACATGGAACGGGGATTCATCCGAGCGGAGGTCTATCATTACGACGACCTGATCGCGTGTGGAAGCGAGGCCGGCGTCAGGGAGAAAGGGCTGTTTCGGTTGGAGGGGCGGGACTATGTCGTGAAGGACGGCGATGTGCTGTTCTTCCGGTTCAACGTGTGAGTGGAAGCCGCAGGCGCTGGCCCTTGGTTAGCCGGCGCTTAACCTTGATTCTAGAGAGGCGCTGTGTTAGGGTGAGCCGTTTTTTCGTTCTCGATCACCCCCTTGCTCCGGACCTGGTTCCGGGGCTTTAGATCCGGGAGGAGGTTTCTTCAGTATGCCACAGCTCTACGAGTCTCTCTTCATCCTGCGACCCTCGTTGGCCGACGAAGACATCCCCAAAATGCTGGACAAGGTGAAGGCCACGGTGGAACGGGCCGGCGGGAACGTCGAGCACCTGTCCAACTGGGGCAAGCGGAAGCTGGCCTATGAGATCAAGCAGGAGAAGAAGGGTATCTACGTCCAACTCAACTATCGCGGCAACGGGGCCGTTGTCGCCGAGCTGGAACGCCTGTTCCGGTTGGATGACGCTGCGCTCAAGTATCTGACCGTGAAGATCGAGGACAACAAGCTGCATCCAGCCGCGACCGAACCCGCCAAAGAGCCGGAGCATGGCGGGGTTCAATAAAGTCATCCTCATGGGAAACCTCACCCGGGACCCAGAGATCCGGTATGCGCCCAGCGGGACGCCTGTCGCCAATTTCGGGCTGGCGGTCAATCGCCGGTACCGACAAGGGGACGAAACCAAGGAAGAAGTCTGCTTCGTGGACATCGTCGTCTTCGGCAGGCAGGCGGAGACCTGCGGCCAGTACCTCAGCAAGGGGAACGGCGCCTTGGTCGAAGGCCGGCTCCAGATGCGCAAGTTCGAGACGAAGGATGGACAGAAGGTCACCAAGCACGAGGTCGTGGCGGAGACCGTCCGATTCCTCCCCAAGCGGATGGATCAGGGCGGGGAGGCCCCCGTGCGGGAACCGCTCGACGAAGTCCCTCCTTCGTCCGAGTCGGACGAGCCGGCCTAAGGACGAGAAAGGAAGAGGATCGTGGAACGAGGACGTTTTCAGCGCCGGCGTGTGTGCCGTTTCTGCCATGACAAGATCGCCATTGATTATAAGGATGTCGGGCTGCTGCGCAACTTCCTGACCGAACGGGGTCGGATCATTCCGCGCCGGATGTCGGGCAATTGCCTGGGGCATCAGCGAGAGCTGACGATCGCCATCAAGCGGGCGCGGACGATCGCGCTCGTGGGCTTTGCGGAAGAGCGGTAGTGCCGGCACATCAAGACCATGACCCAGATCCCGATCTCGGAGATTCCGGAAGAGGGGTTGCCCCTGTCCTACAGCGAGGAGGCGGCCGAGCTCGATCTCGCCGTCCCGGGCGCGCGCTTCCTGCAGCCGATCGCGGTGGACCTGGTCCTTGCGAAGGCCGCCCAAGAGATCAGCGCCCACGGGCGCATCAAGACGTCGGTCATGTGCGAGTGCGTCCGGTGTCTGAGCCAGTTTCCGGTCCCCCTGGACATCCTGGTCGCGACACAGTTCCGTCCGGCGCTGCCGCCCTTGCCGCCGGGGGAACATCGGATGCCGTCCGAGGAGGCCGAGGATTACTATTACCAGGACGACGTGGTGGTCCTGGACGATCTCGTCCGGCAGGAAGTGATCCTGGCAGTCCCCTTCAGTCCGCAGTGCCGCGCGGACTGCCGGGGGTTGTGTCCCCAGTGTGGGCAGGACCTCAATGTCGGCACCTGTGCGTGCGCCACGCCGCCAGATCCCCGGTGGGCGGTGCTGCGTGAATACCTGAAGGGCAGGTAGCGTCCTGGTCGTCCGGGGTGCATGAAGGAAGGGTCTCATGCCGAATCCCAAACACAAGCATTCGAAGGCGCGGCGCGACAGGCGGCGGACGGCGAAGGTCAAGATCCGTCCCCGCAGCCTCTCCGTCTGCCCGCAGTGCCACCAACCGAAACTCCCGCACTACACCTGTCTGAACTGCGGGACCTACAAAGGTCAGGAAGTCATCGCCGTCGAAGAAGCCTGACGCGAGGCCCGTGCTCGGTATGAAGATCGCGCTGGATGCGATGGGTGGTGATCACGCCCCGGCCCCGGAGGTCGAGGGCGCCGCGCTGGCGGTGCGTGAGTACGGCGTCGAGATCGTCCTGGTGGGCGATGAAACGCTGATCACGGCGGAACTCCGCCGGCAGGGCGTCGAGGCTCTGCCGGGCTTGACGGTGCACCACGCCTCCCAGCGAGTCGAGATGCACGAGCAGCCCTCGCAGGTCGTCCGCCGCAAGCGGGACTCCTCCATCTGGGTCGGCACGGAGCTCGTCAAGAAAGACGAGGCGGTCGCCATCATCAGCGCCGGGAACACGGGCGCTACCGTGGTCACCGCGTTTTTCCTGCTGGGTGTCCTGAAGGGCGTCGAGCGGCCGGCCATCGCGACGCTCCTCCCCACGTTGACGGGCCACACGATCCTCCTGGACGTGGGGGCGACGGTGGACTGCACGCCGTCCCAACTGACCCAGTTCGCGCTCATGGGGCACGAGTACGCTCAACACGTCTTTAACCGAGCGCATCCCACCGTCGGTCTCCTCAGCATCGGGGAGGAGGACACGAAAGGGAACGAGGTGACCAAGGAGACCTTCAAGCAACTGAAGGAGAGCCCGCTGAACTTCGTCGGGAACGTCGAAGGGCGTGACATCTTCACCGGGGCAGCAGACGTCGTGGTGTGCGACGGCTTCATCGGGAACGTGGCCCTCAAGATCACCGAAGGCGTGGCCGAGGCCATGAAAAAAATGCTCTTCAAGGAGATCGCGGCCGGTGCCCTGCTGAGCCGGATCGGCTACGCGCTGCTCAAGCGCGCGTTTGGCCGGTTCAAGCGGCGGATGGATTATGCCGAGTTCGGCGGCGCGCTCCTCCTGGGTGTCAACGGCATCTGCGTCATCTGTCACGGCCGGTCTTCGGGCAAGGCCATCAAAAACGCGATCCGCGTGGCCAAGGAGTTCTTCGAGGGGCACGTGAACGAGCACATCCAGCGCGACATCGAGGAGAGCGTGGCCCTCTTCGATGGCAAGAGCAAGGACCCCGCTCGATGAGGGCCCGCATCGTGGCCACCGGGTCGGCCGTCCCTCGGCACATCCTGCGCAACAGCGATCTTGAACGCATGGTCGCCACCGCCGATGAGTGGATCGTCGGACGGACCGGGATTCGC
>VBOF01000170.1 GCA_005877855.1 Nitrospirota bacterium
AACCTGAAGGCCTCCCGGGCGATCGCGTTTGATCTGGCCGCCGCGTGCTCCGGATTCCTGTACGGCCTCGCGGTGGCCGACCTCTACGTCCGCGCCGGGACGTGTCGGCGGGTGCTGCTGGTCGGCACGGAAGTGATGTCCAGCGTGATCGACTGGACGGACCGGAGCACCTGCATCCTGTTCGGCGACGGGGCCGGCGCGGCTTTGCTGGAGCCCTCCGACGACGATCGGGGCGTCCTGTCTACCCATCTGCACTCCGACGGCGACCTCTGGGACTTGGTGTGTGTGCCGGGTGGCGGCTCCCGCCTGCCGGCGTCGGACG
>VBOF01000171.1 GCA_005877855.1 Nitrospirota bacterium
AAGCAATCTCGCTTCACGGCCTATGGATTGCTTCGTCGCTAGAGTCGCTCCTCGCAATGACACCATCTTCTGCACGCTGTTAGCGACTTCGCGTGGCTGGCCGCGTGCCGTCGGCCCGGTTGCAGAGGAACTGGATCAGCAGGCGGGCGCCCACGCCCGTCGCGCCCTTCGGGATGTACGCGCGCTCGCGCTCGCTCCAGTCGGTGCTGGCGATGTCGAGGTGCGCCCAGACGGCGTCGCCCGCGAACTTGCTGAGGAAGGCCGCGGCCGTGATGGTGCCGCCGGGGCGCCCGCCGGTGTTCTTCACGTCGGCCACGTCGCTCTTGATCTGCTCGTAGTATTCTTCCCAGAGCGGCAGCTGCCACACGCGCTCGCCGCACCGCTCGCCGGCGTCCTTGAGCTCCCCGATCAGCGGCTCGTTGTTCCCCAGCACGCCGATGGCGTGGTTGCCCAAGGCCACGACGCAGGCGCCGGTCAGCGTCGCGATGTCCACGAGGGCGGCGGGCTTGAAGCGTTGGGCATACGTGAGGCCATCGGCGAGGATCAGGCGCCCCTCGGCATCCGTGTTGATGACTTCGATGGTCTTGCCGGAGAGGCTCCGGAGGACGTCGCCGGGCCTGATCGCGTGCCCACCTGGCATGTTCTCCGTGGCCGGGATCACGGCGACCAAGTTGAGGGGGAGCCTGAGCCGCGTGGCCGCACGGATCGCCGCTAGCACGGCGGCGCCTCCGGTCATGTCGGCCTTCATCTGTTCCATGTTGTCGGCCGGCTTGAGCGAGATTCCGCCCGAATCGAACGTGATCGTCTTGCCGACGAGCACCACCGGCCGCTCGCCGCGGGGGCCGCCCCGGTATTCCAGGATGACGAACTTAGGCGGCTCGTGACTCCCCTGGGCGACGCCCAGGATGGCGCCCATCCCGAGCTTCTCCATCTGAGGCCGGTCCAGCACCGTGCAGCGCACGCCCCGCTCCCGCGCCACTTTTTTCGCCTCGTTTGCAATATAGGTCGGCGTGACGACGTTCGCCGGGTGGTTACAGAGGTCGCGCACGTACGTGGTGGCTTCCCCGACGATCTGCCCCTGCTCGGCCCCTTGCTGCACCTGGGCCAGCGCATTCGAGTCGCTCACCAGCACGGTCATGCGCCGGATGGCTTTGGCCTCGTCCTTCCGTTCCGTGTGATAGACCGTGAACTCGTAGAGGCCCAGGATCGCGCTTTCGACGAGCGCCTGGGCGATGTCGTGCAGGCGGCTGGCGGCGGGCAGCCCGGTCAGGAGCTCGGCGTGGTCCTGGACGGGCATGGCAAACGACACGGCGCCCACAGCGCGGCTCGCCTTGGCTGCCGTGGCCGTGGCTTGGCGGAGCTTCTCCAACGAGACCTCCTTGCGCTTGCCGAGCCCCACAAGCACCACGCGCTTGGCACGCACGCCCTCGCCGGGGGCGACGTGCACGATGGAGACCTGATTCGGCGTACCAGTGAACTCGCCGCTCTTGAGCAGGGCGGCCAGCCGCCCATTGAGCCGCGCATCGAGCGCAGAAGCCCCTCCGGTCAGGCGCGGCTCGCCCTCACAGTGCATCACGACAACGGCGTCGGCCGCTTCCTCCTCGACTCGCCCGCTGCGAACCGTAATGTCCATCATGCGTCCGTCATAGACTGGGCTGTGCTCCTTCACACCCCCCGCATCTCGGGATCCCAGATGAACTTGTGCAGTTGCAACTGGAGGCGGACGGGCAGGCGGTCGGCGAGCACCCACTCGGCGAGCAGCCGCGGGTCCAGCTCACCGAAGACGGGGCTGAGCAGGACCGTGTGCCTGTCCGTCAGCGCGTGGTCGCGGATCGTCGCGACGGCCCACTCGTAGTCCTCACGGTCCTTGATCACGAACTTGACCTCGTCCGTCGACTTGAGCTTCGGGAGGTTGGCCCAGAGGTTCCGGTCTTCCATCCCGCTGCCGGGGCATTTGAGGTCCATGATAAGAATGGCCCGCGGGTCCACCGGCGTGATGTCGAGGGCGCCGCTCGTCTCGATCAGCACCGTGTACCCGCGATCGGACAAGGCGGTGATGAGCCCATGGACGTCGCTTTGCGCCAGCGGCTCGCCGCCGGTGATTTCGACCAGCCGGCACTCGTAGCGCGCGACATCGGCGAGGATGCTCTCCAGGCTCCGTTCGGTCCCGCCGTGGAAAGCATAGGCGGTGTCGCACCACGTGCACCGAAGCGGGCAGCCCGTGAGCCGGACAAACACGCAGGGGCGCCCTGCGTAGGAGGACTCTCCTTGGATGCTGAAGAAGATTTCGGTGATACGCATGGAGGTGGGGTCAGCTCCAATACAGGATGGGCCAGCCTCGCCGGCGCGCGATCCTGGTCATGCCGCGAATCGGGTTGACGACGCGGGGATGACCGACCGCTTCCAGCGCCGGCAGGTCGCCGGGGCTGTCGCCATACATGAAGCTGGCGCCAAGGTCGAGCCCCTGCTCGGCAGCGAGCCGAACGGCCGCCAGACGCTTGCCCTCGCGGTAGGGATACGGGTCCACCATGCCGCCGGTAAAGACCGTGTCTGCGCGCTCGAGTCGTCCCGCAATGACATGATCTAGCTTTAGATATGTGGCCAACGGGTCCACGAGAAAGTCAGGGCAGCCCGTCAGTAACACCAGCCGGTGCCCCTGCGCGCGGTGCTCCTCGAGTGCACGGCGCGCCTGCTCCGAGATCCGCGGTAAGATGTGCTCCCAGAAAAAGTGCTGGGCCGGGGCTTCGATGGACTCGATGGGCTTGCCCGCCAGATAGGCCTTGTAGCGCCGGAGGGGATCGAAGGAGAAAGGCGGAATATCCCGAAGCAAGACCCCGACGCTGCGCAGGAGATCCTTCGGTCCCACCAACCCCCGGCGCCAGAGCAGCCGGAACTAGGGGTGCTCGATGGCGGAGCCTGGCACGATCGTATTATCAAGGTCGAAGAATGCCGCGATGCGTGAAGTCATGACGAAAGTGGATTCTACGAGCGATGCCGATGGGTGTCAACCAGGGATCAATTGACAGTGTAGTCCAGAGACACTATATAATCGTCTTCGACGCCGAAGTGGTGGAATGGCAGACACGCACGTTTGAGGGGCGTGTGGGGAAACCCGTGCGGGTTCAAATCCCGCCTTCGGCACCAATTTTAACGCCGCTCAGCCAAGACTTCGCGATATCTCACCCTCCCGCCCCGGACGCGCCGGGACGTGTCCTTGACCCGTGGGAAGCCGCAGGCGCTCCTTCTCATGTCTGAATGGACTCCCAAACTCAACGCGGTTGCGGCGGGCGTCGTCGTCACCTTCGGGTTCACGATGGCGTGGAACCCGATCCCGGTCTCGTGGGCGGTCCTCGCCGGGCTCGGCTTCACCGCGCTGCTGGTCTGGCTGGGCACGACGCCCAAGCACGTTTGGGCCTGGGCGTGCCTCTTTCTAGGGCTGGAGAGTCTGAGCTGGCCCGCGGTGCAGATGATCAAACTACAGATGAGCGGCGTGACGGAGCCCAACGAGGATCAGATGGTAGAACTGCTCCATGCAGGAGTCTTCGGCGTCATCTTCGCGACCTTCTGGCTCACCTTCGCCTATGGCGTCTTTCGCTGGATCAAGCGCGACGAGTCGCCCGACGAGGCCCCGCCGAAGCCCTGAGGATGCAGCCCTTGACACCCTCATTCTGCACGTCTAATATACGTACGATTCTAACAAGG
>VBOF01000172.1 GCA_005877855.1 Nitrospirota bacterium
GATCGGTGGCCACGATCAGCAGCGACTCGCCCAGGTCATAGATATCCCGGACCTTGCCGCGGGACTTCAACCGTAACCCCTCGAATCGGGTCTCCAGGACGACCGGACCGTCGAATGTGACAGCCATAGACAACACCCCTGGCTACCTGCGTTCGGCGCTTTCAGCCGCGTGCGAAGCTTACGGCCAACCGGGCCTTCAGGCAAGAGAAAACACTTTACCACTCCTTTACCCTGCCTTTTAACGTACTCTTTACCAGCCTCTCCCGCGATCCTTACAGGCACGCAGTATTCTCTTGTCATTGTTTTACAGAGTGCGGAATTTGACGCACCATTATCCAGCAAGGCGCTCTGTGGCATCAAAGTTGCCTAAGAGCCAGCAGGGGTGGAGTGCAGTCCTGACGGCCTAAGCGGGTTGCTCGAATCAAATGGGGAGGTTTTGACATGCGACGATTGATCTTGAAAGCCGCAGCCCTTCTCCTCCTTGGCGGACCGGGCGTCCTCCAAGCCGAAATCTTGCCCCAGTTGCCGCAAAGCTTCCTTGATACGACCTACGCGGAGCCTACTGGAACTGTTCGTCCAGTGAATGCTGGTGGCGATCTCCAAGACGCGATCAACGCGGCAGCACCAGGGGACGTCATCGTGCTCCAAGCGGGCGCGACCTTTACTGGTCCTTTCACTCTCCCCAACAAAACAGGCACCGGCTGGATCTATATCCGATCCTCGGCTTATGCGAACCTTCCTTCTCCCGGCACCCGCGTCAATCCATCCCAGGCGTCTCTCATGCCAAAGATCGAGGTCGCTGCTAACCAGGGCGGGGCCATCCAGACTGCTTCAGGAGCCCACCACTACCGCTTCATTGGCATCGAGTTTGTGCCCACCGGCTCCCCGACCTATGGTCTTCTCCAGCTTGGCTGGGGCTCTGAACCGAACGAGGCCGCTTTGCCCAATAACATCGTGGTGGATCGCTGTTACATCCATGGCCCGGCAGGCCAACAAGCGGGACGGGGCGTAGCGCTTAACGGCAAGTCCATGGCCGTCATCGATTCCTATCTCTCCGATTTTAAGGATACCTTCGACGCCCAGGCCATCGCCGGATGGAACGGAGCCGGTCCCTTCAAGATCGTCAACAACTATCTCGAGGCGACAGGCGAGAACATCTTATTCGGAGGCGCAGACCCCACGATTGTAGATCTAGTACCGTCTGACATCGAAATTCGCGGTAACCATTTGTTTAAACCCACCGCGTGGCGAACACAGTTATGGACCGTCAAAAACCTCTTCGAGCTCAAAAACGCGCGCCGCGTTCTTTTCGAGGGAAACGTCCTTGAGCACTCTTGGGTATCGGGCCAGGACGGCTACGCCATCCTCTTGACGGTGCGCAATCAGGACGGGGGTGCCCCCTGGTCTACGATCGAGGACGTGACCCTCCGGAAAAACATCATCCGGCACGCGAACGCAGGGCTGGACATCCTGACCGCCGACGACCCCAATGTCAGCCAGAACATGAAGCGGGTGCTGATTGAAGACAACGTCTTCGAAGATCTTTCCACCACGTGGGGCTCCTTAGGCCGTTTTATCGTCTATCTGGGCTATGCGGGCGCGTCCGAGGACATGACGATCGAGCACAACACGGCGTTCTATGAAGAGAATATGTTGAACGCCGATGGAATCCCTCATCTTAGGTTTATCTATCGCAACAATATCACACCCCGCCCGGCAAGCACTTCCGGCTTCATAGGCACCGGCCAAGGCGAAGGCACCAGCACGCTCAACACCTACTTTCCCGGTTATGTCTTCGCGAAAAACGTGTTGGCAGGGGCCACCCCGGCCATCTATCCCAAGGACAACTTTTTCCCTCCCGCAAATGCCGACGTGGACTTTGTGGACCTCGCAGGGGGCGACTATCACCTTGCCGCTTCCAGCCCTTACAAGAATGCCGGCACAGATGGGAAAGATATTGGCGCTGATGTCGATGCCCTCAATGCTGCCACAGCCTGCGCCGTCAGCGGGGCTTGCGGCACACTCCCCCCGCCTGATACCACACCTCCCACCGTGTCCCTTTCGGCTCCCACGAGTGGAGCGACAGTTTCAGGCTCTGCGGTCACGGTATCAGCCGACGCCTCGGACAACATAAGTGTTGTGGGGGTGCAGTTTAAGCTCGATGGGATGAACCTCGGGGCCGAACTGACGACCGTACCCTATTCGATCTCTTGGAACACGACCACGACGAGCAATGGCGGGCACACCCTGACCGCCGTAGCGCGGGATGCGGCCGGAAACGTCGCCACTTCCGCGACAGTCGGCGTCACTGTCAGTAATGTTGCGCCAGGGACTCGGACTCCTTACAACGGAACACCGGCTCCTGTCCCCGGTGTCATTGAAGCCGAGAACTTTGATCGTGGCGGGGAAGGCGTTGCGTATCACGATAACGTCGCTGGCAATGCTGGAGGACTCTATCGAACGGCGGAAGACGTGGACATCATCGCCTCATGCGATCCGGTGAGGGGAGGCTACGTCGTCAATAACTTTGAGACCGGCGAGTGGATGGAGTACACCATCAATGTGATCCAGACCGGAACGTATCGCATCGCGGCCCGAGTGAGCAGCGAGTTCACCAGCACGGCCTATCATGTTGAAATTGACAGGATGAATGTGACCGGCTCAGTGATGGTTCCCAATACAGGCGGCTGGTGCATCTTCCAGGATGTGGGCGTAGGAGGAGTAAGTTTAAGCGCTGGTCCACACGTACTTCGGATACAGTCCGATGTCCAATACTTTAACATTAACTCTATCGCCATCACAGCAGTCACAGATACCACACCGCCGACCGTCTCTCTCGTTGCTCCCCCCAATGGGGCGACCGTGTCAGGAGCCGGAGTGACCGTCTCTGCCACGGCCTCGGACAACGTCGGCGTGGTGGGGGTGCAGTTTCAACTCGACGGGGTGAACCTCGGGGCCGAAGTCACCGCGTCGCCTTATGCGATTTCCTGGAATTCCACCACAGCCAGCAATGCGACGCATACCCTCAGCGCCGTGGCCCGCGATGCCGCCGGCAACACTGCTACATCGGCCGCGGTCAGCGTTACTATCTCCAACGCCGCTCCTCCGCCCTCCTCAACCAAATTCTCACTCAATGATCGAGTGCAAGTAATCAATGGCACACTCAACGTTCGCTCAACACCAACAACCGCAGGAACTCTTCTTGGTTCGCAATCAATCGGAGCATTAGGCACGGTGATCGGGGGCCCAGTCAACGCCGACGGCTTCAACTGGTGGAATATTAATTATGACACTGGAGTAGATGGTTGGTCTGTGGAGGACAATCTGGTGAAGTATGTCGCTCCTCCTCCTCCCGCCCCAACCCTTTCTTTTTCCGCTTCACCCACATCCATCACGAGCGGTCAATCTTCAACTTTGAGCTGGTCATCAACAAACGCAACATCCTGCACTGCCTCAAACGGTTGGACAGGAACGAAAGCAATTTCAGGAACTCAAGCTGTTACTCCAACCGCTACCACCACCTACACCCTTGCCTGCACCGGCAGTGGGGGAACGGCAACGCAATCGACTACGGTGACGGTTTCTTCAGTAACACCTCCTCCTCCATCAACAACAGGACAAGAAACAATTTGCTCCGATCCGAATGTTTTCTTCTGCGATAACTTTGAGAACCGTGCTACAGGATTTGATGATCTCTTAACATCAAAAGGCAGCAAAACCCCCGCCTGGAGTATGTCGGGAAGTCCAACGAGTCCTAATGGGGTTGCTGTAAGCACGGGTCAGGCCTTTGATGGAACAAAATCAATGGCCTTCAACATGCCCGTGTGTTCTTGGACGGATAATCAGTTTTCAGGATGTGGTGCGGGATATGGATCAGTACCAGTCGGCAAGTCCGACTTCTACATGCGCCATTACGTGATGTGGCCGTCAGGATATCAGTGGTCGCCGATTGCCGACAAGCACATTGCTTTTCTAAACACCAATGCA
>VBOF01000173.1 GCA_005877855.1 Nitrospirota bacterium
GACATAGACGAGCTCGACGCCAGGTTGGAAATGCCGCGCGTCCGCCGTCCCGGGCGCCAGTTCGACAGTAACGACCTTCCACTCTCTGCCTTCCGCTCCCGCGACATCGGCGAAGACGAAAGATCCAAGGACCATCACGAAAATCGCCAGTATTATCTGTTTCATCGCTTTCTCCTTGTTGGGCATCCGGTCAGCCCTTGACCTTCTTCTCCTCTGACTGCATAATCCCTTCGACGATGCACTTATTTAAGCATCCCGTCGCGACCAACTTGGCTCCTTCCTCATACATCCGGCCAAGCAGTTCCTTCCCTTCCGCATCAATGAAGGTGACCGAGGACAAATCTACGCGCACGGGGTAGATCCGCTGAGTGCTGGCAGCGGAGCGCCAGCAGAGCTCCAACTCCTTCACCCAAGGGCCGGCGAGCTTCCCTTCGAGGGCGAAGGTCATAAGACCAGCTTCTATTTTCATGGTGATTTTCAGCATAGAGAGTTCTTTAAACCTCTCTCGTTCTTCTCGAGACCGCTTAGCAGCCGCAGACGGCGATTCTCCAGAATGACCGGATCCACGAGCTCGCCGCACTGCACGCAGCGGTTCGCGAAGAAACTCAGGTGGCCACTGTCGTCCAAGAAATCGAAGCACTGCTCAACGACCATCAGCCCCCCGCACCGTGAGCATCGCGCCGTGCCGACGAGTTCCTTCCACTCGGCGACATTCGCTTCGTTCAGATCTTCTTCGCGAAATCGGACTGCCGTAGCCATCGACGCCTCCCCTTCAACATTCCGTCAGTCCGAATCGTGTCCTGACTCGATCCAAGGCCTGCTGGTCCGGCACATAGAACACGACTGAGACATTCTTGGCTGGAGCAAGGCACTCCATCCCCAATTGCTCGACCGTAAGATCTTTCAGACCGTGCGTCGGCACGATGCCTGCGCGGGTTCCGTTCGGTAGAGTAAAGGTCAGTTCCATCTGGAGTTCCTCCTTTCCCGTTGGATGCGTCATGCCTGTAGCAATGGCAATTCATATTCCAGATGCGCTTCAGTCCGACACAAGTCGACTAAGTCGTTGAAACGACGAATGGTTAGAGGTTGCTAGAGGACTGGCAGTTGTGCGGAGAGGGATGCAGAGCCGAAGAAACCGTGCCGAAATGTCGGCAGATGCCGTTATATCGGCATCAGAACCGGCGGGGAAATGAGGCGGGTAGCCATACCGGTTTAAGGGGACAGGTCAATGATAGGCATGGACGAGGGCATGCCCGCGGCCCCGACTGATGAGCCAGCGGTTCACCGGATAAGCCGCGACAAAGGCAAGGATAAGGGAGAGCGCGAGGCTGGTCCAGTAAAGCAGGTCCGAGAGGCCGGCCTCCAGGGCACCGGGAATGGCCAACACCACCGCATTGTCCACGACTTCCATGACCGTGATCGAGAGTGTGTCTGAGGCAAACGCGAGTCCCAGCGCGGCCCGAAGCCCCACACCGCCAGTGAGGAGCGGACGCAGGGTAAGCGAGTAGCCGAAGAAAAAGGCGAGGACGACCGCCACGATGACCGAGACCGTGTTCCCCCACCCAAGCACGGTTCCCAAGACCAGACCCAATACTTCCCCGATCGCGCAACCTGTCAGGCAATGGACCGTGGCCGAGAAGGCAAGACGGTTCAGTGAGACGTTCCTGTCCAGCGTGGCACGGTGATCATGATGTCTTACGGCGTTCATGCGCGCTCGATCGCAGCCCGGTCCCACCCGCCGAGCTTCGCCGCGGCTTCGTACGTGCTCTGTAGGAACGCGAGCAGGACTTGATCCGGCGACTCCGCAGTTCGGACCACATCGTACGGCAGCAGGAACTCTCGCATCTCCTCGCTGTAGAAGGCCTCTTTGGGCTGGATGGGATACTTTTTGAACCCCTCAGGCTCCGGGTAGGCATAGGCATAAAAGACCGCCCTGTCCACGAGCCCACCCCCCGGCCAGAACCCGCAACTGCTCACCTCGTGCGAGTACGCTTCGCGCGCCACAAATTTGGCCAGGTAGGGCGCGCCTGGATGCATGGGCGCCCGGCGGCCTGAGAATCGGGTGACCGCCAGGTCAAAAGCCCCCCAGAAGAAGTGCACCGGGCTCACCTTGCCGATGAACCGCGAGCGAAACTCCGTGAGCACGCGGGTCGCTTGCGCCAGAACCCGCCAGCACCGCTGTACATATTCAGGATCATAGGCCGCATGTTTGTAATCCTGTTCGAAAGGCGTTCGGTCTTCCACTTCAACCGGTGTGGTCCAGATGCTCACCTCAATGCAGAGCGATCGGAGGGCCGCCATCGTCTCCCGATAAAATTCGGCCACGGAGCGTGGCGCGAGCGGCAGGGAACGGGTTCCTCCCTCCGCCGTCTGAATCAATAGCTTGTGGTCGAGGAAGTCGAAATCGATCTGAAAAATGCGCGTGCCGTACGGGATCGGGGAAGTCGTCAGCCCACGGGGCGTGACGTATAGGGTCACTTGCCACCAGTGGGACACCATCGGCGCCAGCGCAAGCCGGATTTTACCGATGACCTGCATCCACATATGAAGAGTGGCGTAGGTATCTCGCCACGCCTCCAGGGGCAAACTCGGCCACACATCCATGTCCGTAGGGAGAGTCAATGTTCGCTCCGCAGCCATGCCGATGCTCTTCTGAGACAAGGCGCTGGATATGATTCAGGCCTGGCGGGCGATTCTAAGCTTCCTCATCTTGGATTGCAGCGTCGTCCGTTTCATGCCGAGGCGGGCGGCAGCGCCTGACAGTCCTCCGATCACCCAATTGGTCTCGCGCAGGACGCGCAGGATGTGCTCGCGCTCGGCCACTTCCAAGGTCGCGCCTCCGTTGGGAGCGGCCGTGGCCGGTGCTTTCAATTCTCCAAGAGGAACATGCAGGTCCGGCCCATGGGACAGGATCACGGATCGCTCGATCAGATTTTCGAGCTCGCGGATGTTGCCGGGCCAGTGATACTTCGAGAGGGTCGCCATCGCTTCTGCCGGTATCGTTTCGATCCGTTTGTTCATGCGGCGCGCGTGCTTTTGCGCGAAGTAGCGGACGAGCACGGGAATATCCTCAGGACGGTCCCGCAAGGGAGGAGACACGATTGGAAAGACATTAAAGCGGTAATAGAGATCGCTGCGGAACTGCTTATCCGCGACCATCCGGGCCAGGTCCCGGTTGGTCGCCGCCACCAGACGGACGTCGACACGAATGGTGCGGTTGCTCCCCAGCCGCTCGAACTCCTGCTCCTGCAGGACGCGCAGCAGCTTGGACTGCAGCTCGAGCGGAATGTCGCCGACCTCATCGAGGAACAAGGTGCCTTGGTGCGCCAGTTCGAACCGGCCGACCTTCTGTGCGATGGCGCCCGTGAAAGCCCCCCGTTCATGGCCGAACAACTCGCTTTCGAGCAGCCCCGTCGGAATCGCCGCGCAGTTCATCTTGACGAAGGTCCGCTCGCGACGCTTACTCAGGTTGTGGATCGCGCGAGCGATGAGCTCCTTGCCTGTGCCGGTCTCGCCCTGAATCAGCGCAGTGGAGTCGGTCGGCGCGACGGTCTCCACTTGCTTCAGGATGCGCTTCAGCGCTGCGCTCTCCCCGATGATCTCCTCGAAGTTGTACTCGGTGCGGATCTCGTCTTCGAGGTAGAGCTTCTCTTCGGCAAGCTTCTTCTTGAGGTCGTCGATCTCTCGAAAGGCTAAGGCGTTCTCGACCGCAATCGCGATCTGGTTGGCCACTTGGGCCAGCAAGTCGACTTCGTCCTGGCTAAACGCGCCAGGATGAAGGCTGGCGATGTTGAGCGTCCCCAACAACCGATTATGTGATTTGAGCGGCACGCAGCAGCCGGACTTCACG
>VBOF01000174.1 GCA_005877855.1 Nitrospirota bacterium
CAAGGACCCCTATGAGAACATGGGGGCCCAGCTGGTCCGGGAGGTCGCGTCCAAGACGAGCGACGTGGCGGGTGATGGGACCACCACGGCGACCGTGTTGGCGCAGGCGATTTACCGCGAGGGCGTCAAGAACATCACGGCTGGCGCGAACCCGATGGACATCAAGCGCGGGGTCGACAAGGCCGTCGACGTCGTGGTGGAGGAGTTGAAGAAGCTCAGCAAGCCCTGCAAGAGCAAGAAAGAAATCTCGCAGATCGGCACCATCTCGGCCAACAACGATCCCACCATCGGGGATCTCATCGCCGAGGCGATGGAGAAGGTCGGCAAGGACGGCGTGATCACGGTCGAGGAAGCCAAGTCCATGACCACCTCGCTCGATGTCGTGGAAGGCATGCAGTTCGACCGCGGGTACATCTCCCCTTACTTCATCACCGACGCCGAGCGGATGGAAGCCTCGCTCGAGGACGTCTTCATCCTGATCCATGAGAAGAAGATCAGCAGCATGAAGGACCTGCTCCCGATCCTGGAGCAGGTGGCCAAGATGGGGAGGCCGCTGGTCATCATCGCCGAGGATGTGGAGGGCGAGGCGCTGGCGACTCTGGTCGTCAACAAGCTGCGCGGGACGCTGAACGTGGCGGCCGTGAAGGCGCCCGGCTTCGGCGACCGTCGCAAGGCGATGCTGGAGGACCTCGCGATCCTGGCCGGCGGGCAGGTGATCTCAGAGGACCTCGGGCTCAAGCTCGAGAACGTCAAGCTCACGGATCTGGGTCGGGCGAAGCGCGTGACGATCGACAAGGACAACACGACCATCGTCGAAGGGCATGGCGATCAGAAGAAGATCCAGGCCCGGGTCAAGCAGATCAAGGCGCAGGTCGAGGAGACCACGTCGGATTACGACCGCGAGAAGCTGCAGGAGCGGCTGGCGAAGATCGTCGGCGGCGTGGCGGTGATCAACGTGGGGGCGTCCACCGAGACCGAGATGAAAGAGAAGAAGGCTCGGGTTGAGGACGCGCTGCACGCGACCAAGGCGGCGGTCGAGGAAGGGATCGTGGCGGGCGGCGGTGTAGCCCTGCTGCGCTGTGTGTTGGCCCTCGACAAGGTCACAGACCTGCCGCACGATCAGCAAGTCGGCGTCAACATCGTGAAGCGGGCGCTGGAGGAACCGATCCGGCAGATCGCGCAGAACGCCGGCTTGGAAGGGTCGGTCGTGGTTGAGCACGTGCGCAAAGAGAAGGAATCGGTGGGGTTCGATGCCGCCCTGGAGAAATACACAGACATGTTCGAGGCGGGCATCATCGACCCGACCAAGGTGGTCCGCTGCGCCTTGCAGAACGCGGCCAGCGTAGCCGGGCTGATGCTCACGACCGAGGTCATGGTGACCGAGATCCCGGAAGAGAAGAAGGCTCCAGCGGGCGGCCATTCACACGGCGGTGGGATGGAAGGCATGTACTAAGCGACCGCGTAGGAAACACAAAGGCCCTCGGGGGATTTCCTCCGAGGGCCTTTTCGTTTTTGTAGGGGCACGGCGCGCCGTGCCCCTACTACACGTTGAGGACCAAGCACGTGTTGGTCTTGGTGACGCCGTCCACCGCTCGGATCTTCGACACGAGCAGGTCGCTGAGCGTTTGCAGGTTTTCCGTCTCGATCTGCACGATGAGGTCGTAGTTCCCGCTGACCGTGTACACGGCCTTCACGCCGGAGATGCGCTGGATCGTTTTATAGGCGCTCTTGGTGTGGTCACCTGCCACTTCGATCAGGATGAAAGCGGAGAGAGCCATGGGTCGGTCTCCTGTTCTGCCGGACGGTAACAGAGGGGTCCGGGCCTGTCAAGGTGAAGGTGCGCCGGCACGCAACCGCCTGATCCCCTCCAGCACGTGTTCATCGTTCGCCGTGAAGTCGGGCAGCGTGCGCAGCAGTCTCGACCGGACCAGCGCCTCAAGGTCGTCCAGCGACCGGATGCACAGGTGGTCATGCAAATGGCGGATCAGCGACGGGCTGAAACCGGGGAGCTGAAGCCACGACGCGAGTGCCGTCGGGATTTCCACGGACGGGTCGGCCGGCGCTTCGATCCGCCCCCCATCGCAGAAGAGGACGACCTTCTGGGTGAGGTCCTTGCCGATTCCCTTGAGTTTGGTCAGCTTCCCCCGACGGGCGAGCTCGCCAGCATCCTCCGGGAGGCGCGCGATGAGCCGGGCCGCCTGCCGGTAGGCCCGGACCCTGAAGGGGTTGGCGTGTTGGGATTCCAGCTCGTCGGCGACGCGGTGGAACTCGGCGGCGATCGCCAGATTGCGCGGTGGAACCATGACGGAATTATACGACAGGCTCCCTCCCACTGCGATGCCGCGGGCCTACGCTGTTGACACCGTTTCCGCGGCGTATGGTATCATCCTTGTGCCATGCGCATCACCTTGAATGGAGAGCCTCGTGAGGTGGCGGACGGACAGTCGGTCGCTTCGCTCCTGGCCGACCTGGGCGTTCCCGCCGAACGAGTCGCCGTGGAGCTGAACCTTACGGTGGTGGACCGGCAGACCTTCCCGGGCACGCCGTTGCGCGACGGGGACCGCGTGGAAGTCATCGGATTCATCGGCGGTGGAGAGGACACACGGCATGAACGATGACCGGTTGACGATCGCGGGCATCGAGTTCCGTTCCCGACTCTGGGTGGGCACGGGCAAATACAAGGACTTCGTCGAGACCCAGAAGGCCATCGAGGCGTCGGGCGCGGACGTGGTGACGGTGGCTGTGCGCCGGGTCAACATCACAGATCGGAAGTCCGAGAACCTCCTCGACTACCTCAGCCCGAAGAAATACAAGATCCTACCCAATACGGCGGGTTGCTATACCGTGGAGGACGCCCTGCGCTACGCGCGACTCGCCCGGGCGGCCGGCGTGTCCGACATGGTGAAGCTGGAGGTGATCGGCGACGAGCGCACGTTGTTTCCCGATACGGCCGGGTTGATCGAGGCGGCAAGGATTCTCGTCAAGGAAGGCTTCATCGTGTTTCCCTACACCAACGACGATCCGGTCGTCGCCAAACGGCTTGTGGACGTCGGCTGCCCGGCCGTGATGCCGCTGGCCGCGCCGATCGGCTCGGGTCTGGGGATCCGCAATCCGTACAACCTCAAAATCCTCATGGAGTCCGTGCATGTGCCGGTCATCGTCGACGCGGGCGTCGGCACGGCCTCGGATGCCGCCCTGGCGATGGAGTACGGCGCCGACGCGGTCCTGATGAATACCGCCATCGCCGGCGCGAAAGAGCCCATCCTGATGGCCGAGGCCATGAAGTACGCGGTGTGGGCCGGGCGGATGGCGTTCAAGGCGGGACGAATTCCACGCAAACTCTACGCCACCGCCAGCAGCCCGATCGAAGGCATGTTGTAAGCGTCCGGCATGCCCGGGGTTGATTTTTCCCTCTACCTCGTCACCGACCGTCACCAGGCGCGCGGTCGTTCCCTTCAGGACGTCGTGAGCGCCGCGTTGCGGGCGGGCGTGCGCGCCGTCCAGTTGCGCGAGAAGGATCTGCCGACGCGGCCGTTGCTGGCGTTGGCGCGCGAGCTGACCGACCTGGCGCGGTCGTACGGCGCCCGGGTGCTCGTCAATGACCGGGCGGATGTCTGCCTTGCCGCTGGGAGCGACGGGACTCATCTGCCGGCGACGGGGCTTCGCCCAGCCGCCGCGCGACGGGTGCTAGGGCCGGGCTGCTTGATCGGGGTATCCGCACACTCCGCCGACGAAGCGGTGCGCGCCGAGACGGAGGGAGCCGATTTCATCGTGCTCGGTCCGATCT
>VBOF01000175.1 GCA_005877855.1 Nitrospirota bacterium
CAGCACGGCCAGCGGGGTGTCGGTGCCCATGGAGGAGACCGGCTCTTCGCCGGCCATGACCATCGGCGTGACGACCATCTTCAGCTCTTCCACCGTATAGCCGAACGCCTGCTGGCGCTGGCGGAGCGTCGGATGGTCCGGCTGCGGCACGTTCAGCGGCTCCGGCAGCTCGTCGAGCGAGACCCGGTACTGGGTCACCCAGGCCCGGTACGGCTTCCGGCTGACGATCTCGGCCTTGATCTCTTCGTCGTCGATGATGCGGCCCTGCACCGTGTCCACGAGGAACATGCGGCCAGGCTGGAGGCGGCCCTTCTGGCGGATGTCCTTGGCGTCGTAAGGGAGCACGCCGGCCTCTGAGGCCAGCACCGCGAGGTCGTCGGTAGTCACCTGGTAGCGGCAGGGGCGCAGGCCGTTGCGATCCAGCGTCGCGCCGATCTGCTTGCCGTCGGTGAAGCACACGGCCGCCGGGCCGTCCCACGGCTCCATCATCGCGGCGTGGTACTCGTAGAACCCGCGGCGATCCAGGTCCATCTGCGGATTGCCGACCCACGGCTCGGGGATCAGCATCATCATCGCGTGCGCGAGCGAGCGGCCGCCCATTACCAGGAACTCGAGCGCGTTGTCGATGCAGGCCGAGTCGCTCTGGTGCTCGTAGACGATGGGGAAGAGCTTGGGGATGTCGTCGCCGAAGAGCTCCGACTGCAGGCGGCCCTGGCGCGCCCGCATCCAGTTCACGTTGCCCTTGAGCGTGTTGATCTCACCGTTGTGGCAGATGTAGCGGTATGGGTGCGCGAGCGGCCACGTCGGGAACGTGTTCGTGCTGAAGCGCGAGTGGATCATCGCCAGCGCGCTGACGACGCTGGTATCGGTCAGGTCCGGGTAATACTGAGTGATCTGATCCGGCAACAGCAGGCCCTTGTAGATGATGGTGTTCATGGACATGCTGGGCAGGTAGAAGTACTCCCGCCCCTCGATGGCAGACTCGCGGATGGCGTTCTCGATGCGCTTGCGGATGACGTAGAGCTTGCGCTCGAACTGCGCCTCGTTGAGGATGTCGCGGGCGATGAAGACCTGCCGGATGGCCGGCTCCGTGCGGCGCGCCTGCGAGCCGATCGCGCCGCTCTTGGCGGGCACGTCGCGCCAGCCCAGCAGCCGCACGCCTTCCTCCGCGATCACCTTCTCGAAGAGCCGCTCGCATGGGTTGCGCTGTGCGGCGTTCGGCGGGAGGAAGACCATGCCGACCCCGTACTCGCCGGCGTTGGGCAGCTTCACGCCGGCGTCGGCGCACGCGCGCGTGAAGAACTCGTGGGGCACTTGGAGCAGGATGCCCGCCCCGTCGCCCGTGCAGGGGTCGCAGCCCTGGGCGCCGCGGTGAAAGAGGTTGTTGAGGACCTGGAGCCCCTTGCGGACGATGTCGTGCGACTTGACGCCCTTGATATGGGCGATGAAGCCGATCCCGCAACTGTCCTTTTCGAGGGCAGGATCGTAGAGGCCTTGTTTAGGTGGAAACCCGGGGATACGCATCGCTCCGCTCATGGACGGAATTCCTTTGATCAACAAGCCGTTACGAATCCTTGCATCCTACTTGAGGGGGCGCGGGCGTGTCAAGCAAATCGTCATACTGGAAAGCCAGAAAACCCAGGCTGAATCAGGTATTTGGCGAGATAGGTCCAATGATGATTCTACCCTGTAGGTCAATGGGACTACGGTGACGTGTCTTTGACCCGCACAAATGTTGTAGGGGCACGGCATGCTGTGCCCCTACCTAGTGGCTGCGGGTGAGCGCCGCGGCGAGTACCAGGATGATCACTCCGAGGAGCAGGTTGAGCCGGCCCACCCAAGGCGCCAGCTGCACCATCAGCAGATCGGCGCCGGTCGGGAGCAACCCATCACGGGACTGGGCCCGGGCCGCGCGCGGGCCGATGATAAAGTCGTGCGCCACGCCCATCGTCACCAGGACGGCGACCAGCCCGAGCTTGATGCCCAGCACTTTGAGGTATGGGGACCCCGGGGTCGTATCCCCGTAGTAGGCCACGTTGACGATCCCCGTCAGGATCAGGACGGCGAGGCAGATCCAGACCAGCCGACGGAAGCGCCACGCCATCTTCCGGAACAGGTCGGCGCGGAGCAGCGGGGAGTCCACCTGGCGCAGGATCGGCACGGCGACCAGCGAGAGAAACAGCATGCCCCCGATCCAGATGACCGCCGCAAGGATGTGCAGCCACAGGTTGAGAAACGGCAGCATGGGCGCGAGCGTAGCACCCTATGGGACCCATCGCAAGGCAACGGTCGGAGACTTTCCCGACTCTCGGCTTGACAAACCCTCCGACCCTTACCTAGTATCCGCGCATGCCCAAAAACGTTGAATGCTGCACGATCTCGAGTATGACCGAGGTGTGGGAGTACTACCGCCTGGAGCTTGTTGCCGTCGAGGATCAGATCCGCCAGAACCTGGGTTCCAAGGTGGCGCTGGTCAACACGGTCGCGGCGCACATTCTCAATAGCGGCGGCAAGCGGATCCGCCCGCTCCTGCTGATCCTGTGCGCCCGGCTGGCGGGCTACGCCGGCCGGGACGATGTGCTCCTGGCCAGCCTGATCGAGTACATCCACACCGCCACGCTCCTGCACGATGATGTCGTGGACCACGCCGAGTTTCGCCGCGGGCGGCGCACCGCCGGCGGGCTGTGGGGTAACCAGGTGGCGATCCTCGTCGGCGATTACCTCTATTCCAAGGCGATCTGCCACATCGTGGGGTTCCGCGATCAGGACGTGAACGAGTGCCTCTCGGAGGCCTGCCGGAAGATGGCGGAAGGCGAGCTGATGCAGTTGTCCTACAAGGACGACGCGTCGATCTCCGAACGGGAGTATCTTAAGGTCGTGGCGTACAAGACCGGCTCCCTGATCGCGGCGGCGTGCCGGATCGGGGCCGTCGTGGCCGATGCCGACCCGGCGTTCCGGGACGCGCTGTTCCAGTTCGGTCAGGCGATCGGCGTGGCGTTCCAAGTGGCGGACGACACGCTTGACTATGCCGCTCCCCGGGAGTCGCTTGGGAAATCCCAGGGCAACGACCTGGGCGAGGGCAACGTCACTTTGCCGCTGCTGCATCTTCGGAGGCACTGCACTGACGCCGAACGGCTGCGGCTCGCGGAAGTCATGGAGAAGAAGCCCAACGGAAACGGCGAGCTGGCGTGGGTCGTATCTTTGATGGAACGCTATGGCTCGATCGGCTACGCCATGGCCACCGCGCGCGGGTTCGTGCGGACGGCCAAGGTGCACCTGGACCTGTTCGAGGATTCCGTGCACAAGCGGGCACTGCAAGTGGTCGCCGACTACATGGTGTCGCGCGATCATTAGTTGATGGGTGCGGCTTCTCCCTCTCCGGTTCATCCCTACGTGCAGCTTGCCATCGAGGCTATCGACGCCTATGTCCGGGATTTCCGCGTCATCACCCCGCCGGTCGGCCTGTTCGCGCGGCATCCGGCGTTACAGGGACGGGCGGGTGTGTTTGTCTCGCTAAAGAAGCGAGGCGAGTTGCGCGGCTGCATCGGCACGATCGAGCCGGCGCACGAGAACCTCGCCGTGGAGATCATTGAAAACGCCATCAGCGCCGCGACCAAGGACCCGCGGTTCCGGCCGGTCGAGGAAGAGGAGTTGCCGCAGCTGGTCATCTCGGTGGACATTCTGAGCGCGCCGGAGCGCGCGGCGTGTCCTGAAGATTTGGACGTGCAGCGGTACGGGCTGATTGTAAAGGCGGGGACCCGGCGCGGGCTGCTGCTGCCCGATATCGAGGGGATCGCCTCGGTGGACGAGCAGATGGCGGTCGCGCGGAAGAAAGGCGGCATCGGCGAGCAGGAGCCGGTCGAGCTGTATCGCTTTGAAGTCGAGCGGTATTATTGAGTGCGCCTACGAAAACATGCAAGGTTCTGTCATTGCGAGCATAGCGAAGCAATCTCAAATTTACGTCCAGCGCCGTCGCAGATTGCTTCGTTGCTTCGCTCCTCGCAATGGGTATAAAGGTCATGGATTGTTGATTTTTTG
>VBOF01000025.1 GCA_005877855.1 Nitrospirota bacterium
CACTGCACGTATCCGGGGTGCCTGGCGGCGTGTCCCCGGAAGGCCATCTACAAGCGGCCGGAGGACGGGATCGTGCTGATCGACCAGAACCGGTGCCGGGGGTACAAGAAGTGCGTGGAGCAGTGTCCGTACAAGAAGCCGATGTATCGGGGCACTACCCGAGTCAGCGAGAAGTGCATTGCGTGCTATCCCCGAGTGGAAGGCAAGGACCCCTTGACGGGGGGCGAGCCGATGGAGACGCGGTGCATGGCGGCGTGCGTGGGCAAGATCCGACTGCAGGGCCTCAACAGGATTGGCGAGGATGGCCTGTGGGCGGAGGACCGGTGGCACCCGCTGTACTACGCGATTCGGGTGGAGCAGGTGGCGTTGCCGCTGTACCCGCAGTGGGGGACGGAGCCCAACGGGTTCTACATCCCGCCGCGGTGGGCGCCGCGGGGCTACATCCGGCAGATGTTTGGGCCGGGGGTAGACAATGCCATTGACCGGTACATTGTGCCGAGCCGGGAGCTGCTGGCGGTGCTGCAACTGTGGCGGACGACGCAGCAGATCATCTTCCGGTACGACGTGATTCCGGGGCCGAAGGTGTTTGAGACCCAGATTCACGGGCGCAAGTTCGACATGTACAACGACACGGTGCTGGCGTTCAACAAGTCGGGCAAGGAGGTGGTGCGGATCCAGGTCGAGGAGCCCATCTACATCCGCCCGGCGGAGCGCGTCACCTGGCTCTGATGTAAACGCCGCTCAGCCACGACCTCGCGGCGACGGACGCCGCAGGCGCTGGCTGGGCCATCGGGTCAGCGGAGGGCGAGGTTCTCGCAAGGGGGCCTCGCCCTTCGTGTGTCAGGGCGAAACCTGTCGGCGGTATGGTATTTTGATAGGTGCTTACATGGAACGTCCATGGAAATACCTCGCAGCAGCCATCCTTGCAGCGTCAGTGATGGGGCCGGGCGTCTCCCCGGCGGCCGCCGTACAAAACTTCACCGATGAGGCCGGGCAACTCCTCTACACGATCGACGACAGCGGCATCGTTTCGATGTTTGAGAACAGCCCCGGCACGGATGTGACGCTCTCAGTGACCCGCGGCACCCGCGAGCAGATGCAACCCAAAGTGACCGAAGTCATCCCCGAAGCGGTCCCGGCCGGCTCGTTACCCTATGTAGGCAAGCCGAAGGAACTGGACGTGCCGATCCAGGTCCCGCTGGACCTGTCGCCTGGGGAGGTGACCATCGAGGTGACGACGCCGATCGGCCGGACGATCGCCCGCTTCAAGACCACGGAGGTGCAACTCGGGGGCAGCGGAACCCGCCCGGACGTGATCACGCACCCAGGCATGGGCTATGGCGCGGATGAGGGGACGCGCTCCATTCCGACCACGGCGCCCGTGTCCTGTCCGGCTGGCATGATGGGGGTGCCGTCAGAAGGTGGGGGCTTCTGTATCGAGCCGGACCGGACGTTCATCGGCAGCTTTCGCAAAGCCGAGCAGACCTGTGCGCAGGCCGACCGGCGGCTGTGTCGGCTGTTCGAGTTGCGGGCGGCGTGTGAACTTGCGCAGGCGGGACGCCTGCCCTTAAAGAACATGATTGGGGAGTGGGAGTGGACATCTACCTTTGAGATCTTGGTGGATTACTCAACCTATACAGAAGGGGCTGGAGACGTGCGGTATTTCCTCTTGGGCAAGGCTGACTGCCAGACGAAGCACGCGGCCTTTGAAACGGATGCTCGTACCTATGCGGGCCGTTGCTGCAAGTAGGATTCAGAGACGTAACGTGACAACCAAGGGAAGGGGCGTGGGGTTACAGATCACGATAGATAAACTCATTCCGGTGGGGCTTGCTCAAACTCTTCTGCTCATAGGATTCTGGATGGAGCCTGCTCTGGCAGCCGTCATCACGAACGAACCTAAGGGGTTCAATGATTACACCTGGGGAGCCCGCAGCGCCGAATACCCCTCCTTGAAGCTGGCGAAGGATCCGGCCGTCGCCCACCCCCTGCCGGATATGGACGTGTATGAAAATCCAGGCGAAGTGCTCACGTTGAACGGCGTGACGCTCGGCCAGGTCTATTATCGTTTCTACAAGGGCCGGCTGGGGGGCATTCAGATCACGTTTGAAGGGCGGGAAAATCGAGAGAAATTGCGGCAGTGGATCGAAGACCGCTACGGCAAGGTGCCGCCACCCGAACGCAAACAGAAGAACATAGAATGGCATGGGGCAAACACGGTGATCAACCTGGGATACGATATCACGACGAACCAGGGGCGGCTGTGGTTCATTTATCTACTGCTGACCCCATTCGACAACAGCACGAGCGACACGTCCGGATACTGAATTGGTCAACAAGACCCTCACCGCCATCGCGGAGTGATTGACTACTGGCATCTCTTCGTGTTCTGATACAAGTGTCTACGTACGTCGGTGGTTCCCTTTATATTCGGGATCTTGCGTCATGCTTGCCATTCGTGCCTGGTTTCTCAATCGGACCCTGACCAGCAAGCTGGTCATGATCTTTGCCCTGCCGTTTTTGTTCCTGGTCGTCGTTACGACCTATGCCTTGCTGACCTTCCAGGAATTCGAAAGAGCGGAAGAACTGGCGAATCATTCGAGCCAGATCAAAAGCCAGGCGGTCTACTACAGGGATATGCTGAATTCGATACAGAGTGGGTTCCGTGGCTATTTGCTCACAGGAGACCGGTCATTTTTAGCCCCATACGATGCGTCGAAAGGCAACATTGATCTGGCCGGCCACGAGCTGGCCAGGTTGGTCGCGGACTCTCCCTCCCAGGCCCAGCGCGATCGGGTGGCGAAGGTTCAGGCGATTACCCGGCGGCTCATCCAGGAAAAGGAGGGGATTCTCGCCCACGAGAGGTCGCGGGAAGAGGGCGTGCCTTACATCAGGAGCGGCCGTGGGCGCGAACTGGCGAGCGCCATCTCGTCGCTGCTGGTGGAGATCGAGGAGGAAGCGTCGCAGATCTATGAAGCCCGCCAGGCGGTAGCCGAAGGCAAGCGTGATCTGCTCCTGAAGGTGATCGTCGGAGGGACCGTCCTGACGCTCCTGCTGACCGGCCTGGGCGTCATCGTCGTGGCCCGTTCCGTGACGAAGCCGATGTCCTCCCTGGCAAAGGCCGCACTCGAAATCGGGGAGTCGCGCTACGCGGTGTTCCCGGATGCTGATCGGCAGGACGAAGTCGGCGTCTTGAGCCGGAGTATGGAGGAGATGCAGCGACGGCTGGTCTCGGCGGAACGCCTCGCTGCGTTGACCCGGGTCGCCACCAGCATTGCGCACGATCTGCGGACGCCCCTCTTGGGCATCGAGCAGGGCCTGCAGGGCCTGCAGTTCTTCACCGACTCGCAGCTCAGCGGGGAAGCCCGGCAACTCGTCGGGGACCTGCATGTCGGAGCCCGGTTGGCCGTTGGCATCGTGCAAGACATCCTCGACTTGTACCGGCAGGCCTATGGCAAGCTCCCTCTGTCCTATACCCAGTTCCGGCTGGACCAAGTGGTGCGTGAAGTCGTGGACCTGCTGAAGCCAGAAATCGCCGACCGTCGTCTGGAGGTCACTGTCAGTGCCCCTCCAGCCGAGATCACGGCGGACCAGCGCCGGCTGTACCGGGTGCTGGTTAATCTCCTTGACAACGCTGTCAAGAACTCCCCGTCAGGTGGGAACGTTCGCATCATCGTGTCGGTGCGTGGTGAAGGGTCTGCCCGACGCGCCGTTGTGGCTGTGGAGGACGAAGGGAAGGGGCTGGATCCAGCCGCCCTGGACACGCTGTTCGGGCCCAACCGGCCAGTCACGTCGCCGACACGGATGGGAACCGGGTTGGGGCTCTACTCGTGCCGCATCGTCATCGCGTCACATCGGGGCACGATCTGGGCTGAAAACCGATCAGAAGGAGGCGCGCGGTTCGTGTTCGACATCCCTGCGGAGGTGATGCATGTCGATTCGACTGCTGATCGCGGACGATCAACGTCTGTTCAGGCAGAGCCTGCACATCGTCCTTGAGCACGAATCCGACCTGAAAGTGGTCGGCGAGGCCAGCGACGGGCAGGAGGCCTACGAGCAGGCCAAAGCCCTGCGGCCTGACATGGTGCTCATGGATGTCGAGATGCCGAAGCTGGACGGCATCGGGGCCACTCGTCTTCTGGTCAAGGAACGAGTGGATATCAAAGTCCTCATGCTGTCGGCCTATGCCGACGATGAGCGCGTCCTTCACGGGATCCAAGCCGGAGCCGTGGGGTACATCGTCAAGGATGCCACTCCTGAGGAGTTCGTGAAGATCATCCGCGCGACTCAGGCGGGCGTGGAAATTACTTCTCCCTACCTCGCCAACCTGCATCCGGTCGTCCTGGCCCGTCTGCGTGGGAGTCAGACCGCGGCCCCAGCACTTTCCGCCGCGAAGCTCTCAGAGCTGAACTTGACTCAACGGGAACAGGAAATCGTCG
>VBOF01000026.1 GCA_005877855.1 Nitrospirota bacterium
TAGGCCCAGCGTGTACAGATGGTAGTACAGGCCTTTCTTGTCGAGAAGGGCGGCATGCGTGCCCTCCTCGACGAGCCGCCCTTTGTCCAGCACCAGAATCCGGTCGGCCTTCTGGATCGTGCTGAGCCGGTGGGCAATCACGAACGTCGTCCGTCCCGTCATCAGGCGGTCCAGCGCGTCCTGCACCAGTAACTCCGATTCATTGTCCAGCGACGAGGTGGCCTCATCCAGGATGAGGATTCGCGGGTCCTTCAGCACGGCCCGCGCGATAGCGATCCGCTGGCGCTGCCCGCCAGACAGATTGACACCTTTTTCGCCGACCAGGGTGTCGTAACCGTCCGGAAAGGCGATGATGAACTTGTGCGCGTTGGCCGCGCGGGCGGCGGCGACGATCTCCTCGTCACTGGCTGAGACCCGGCCGTAACGGATGTTGTCCCGTATGGTGCCGCCGAAGAGGTGCATCTCCTGCGGCACCAGCGCGATCTGCTGGTAGAGGCTTTGCATGGTAACGGACTTGAGGTCATGGCCGTCGATGGTGACGACGCCCGTCACCGGGTCGTAGAACCGGTGGACGAGATTGATCAGTGTGGTCTTCCCGGAGCCTGACGGCCCGACGACCGCGACCACCTCCCCCGGCTGGACCTTGAAAGTAAGGTCTGACAGCACGGTCGTGTGCCCGTCGTAGGAGAAGCTGACGTCCTCCATAGCGACGTAGCCCCGCACGGGCGGCAACGGCCGGGCGTTGGGTGCGTCGGCCACGTCGGGGCGCGTGTCGAGGATCTCGAACACGCGCTCCAGAGCGCCTTGGGCTTCTTTGATGTGAGAGAAGAGACGCGCGAAGGTCCCGAAGGGTCCGATCAGCAGGCCGGCATAGAGCACGAACGCGATCATGTCCCCCGGGCTCATCGTCCCTCGGATGACTTGGGACCCGCCGTACCAGAGGACCACTGCCGCGGCGGCGAAGGTGGCGAAGGTGATCGTCGGCACGAAGACCGCCATGATGCGCGCCCGTCTGAGGACGATGTCCAGAGTGCGGCGGACCTGCGCGCCAAACCGGGCCCGCTCGTAGTCTTCCCGCACGAAGGACTTGACGATCCGGATGCCGGAGAGCACTTCCTCCAGAATTGTCGAGGCGCGCGCGGTCTCGTCCTGGATGGCGGTGGAAAGCGCCTTGAGGTGCCGGCCGAAGAAGCGGGCGACCAGTACGATGGCCGGGAGCAGGAGCAGAATCAGCAGGCACAAGCGCCAGTTCATGACGAACAGGATGGTGAGTCCGCCGACCAGCGTCACCACCTGCTTCGCGAGGTCGATCGGGATCTCTGTCAAGGTGGTTTGCAGCGCACCCACGTCGTTCATGAGCCGAGACATCAACTCGCCGGTCCGCCGTCGCGCGAAAAATCCCAAGGAGAGGCTCTGCAGATGGCTGAAGAGGTGCATCCGGAAATCGGCTATGATGCGCTGGCCGGCCGAGGCCGTGAGGTAACTGTGGCCCATGATGAGGAGCCCCTGGACGAGGAACAGCGCGCCCAGTTCGGCGATGGCGGCGTTCAGCGCGGCGGGGTTCCGCTGAACGAGGACGGTGTCCACGAGCCGCCGGATAACCCAGAGCATGCTGAGGTTAATGCCGGCCGCGCCCATGACGAGCAGCGCGGCCGCAGCCATGCGAAGGCGGTACGGCCGGAGATAGGGAAAGAACCGACCGAACGAGGCTAGGCGGGACATGGGGGTTCGCGCGGCCGGACGAACGCCCCCTCGCCGTCAGGCGAGGGCGATTGACTCGATGAGTTGCTTATTGAGGCAGACGAATTCCAGTTGGTCCCTGGCGTTGTCGACCTTGACGTCCGTGAGATTCAGGAACATGTACTTGTCGTCGTTGAAGAAATCGGACACCCGGTTACGCATGGCGGGGAGCAGGATATCGCCGATATAGGTCGAATGGATTGTCCGGACTTTGATGCGGACCTTCTTGCCCTCAGTTGGCATGACCGTGCCTCCTTGCGACGGACGCGCCGCTTAGGACCGGCGGCGAGCGAATTTCATGCGCCGGCGGAGCTTCCGGTGCTTGTGCTTCCGCATCTTCTTGCGGCGCTTCTTGACGACACTCGACATGACGCGCTCCTTTCAGCTTCCAGCAATCTACCTAATCCGGTCGGCGATAGCAAGTAGGCAATTCCGGATGCTGCCGCGAGAGCGGGCTGAGCCTATGCGATTAGTGCCGGCTTGTCAAGAATGTACCGGATCGCAAGAGTGTATAATGCCGGCATGATCGTGTGCATCGGCCGCCGCGCGCATCCGCTCGCCCGCTGGACCGTCCTTGCTCTGATGGGACTGGCGGCGGTGGCCTGCTCCAAAGCCAGCCACATCAACCCCGACGATGCGGCCCGTGTCCGGAAGATCGACACCACGGTGGAGCGGATCCGGCAGGCGTACACGGGCAAGGACGCGAGCGTCTTGCACAGCCTGTTCATGCCGCTCGACAGCCTCCGCACGCTGGAGGAGGAGATCCAACGCGACTTCGCCGTCTATGATCGGATCACCCTCGACTTCACCATCGATCGGGTCATGGTGGACGGGGCCGACGCGGCCGTCTATTTCCATTGGCTCGGGCAGTGGCAGCGCGCGGGTGATGAGCAGCCGCTCAGGGAGCGGGGCCATGCCATCCTCCGGTTGGTCGGTCATCAGACTCTCACCGTGAGCGGCGTGGACGGGGATCCGCCTTTTGGCATGGCTGGCCGCCGGATTCAGAGCGAACGACCGAGGGGACGGTAGGATGCCAAGACGCCGCTCCTCCATGCCGACTCTGCCGGCCGCCGATTTTCTCGTCATCGGGAGCGGCGTCGCGGGATTGCGGGCGGCCATCGGTTTGAGCCGGGCCGGCCGCGTCCTCGTGCTGACGAAGGGGAGTCCGGCCGAAAGCAGTTCCATCTATGCGCAGGGCGGTGTGGCGGTTGCCTCCGAGGAGGACGATATCGCGCTGCACCGCGAGGACACCTTGCGCGCGGGGAAAGGGCTGTGCCGGCTGGAAGCTGTGCAGGTGCTCGTCGAGGAAGGCCCGGTCCGGGTTCAGGAACTGATCCGCTGGGGCGCCCGCTTCGATCGCGCGGGGGATGGCTACGCCCTGGCCCGCGAGGCTGCGCACAGCCGGCATCGGATCCTGCGGGCCGGCGGCGATGCGACCGGCACCGAAATGGTGCGCGTGCTCCTGGACAAGGCGCGCTCCTTGCCGCAGATCGCTTGGCGGGATCACCACTTCACCATCGACCTGCTGCTGGATGCGCAACGGCGCTGTGTGGGCGCGCTCGTGCTGGACGAATCCTCCGGGGCGGTGCACCAGGTCAAGGCAAAGGCCGTGGTCCTTGCCACGGGCGGCGCTGGCCAGATATATGCCCGGACCACCAATCCACCCGTCGCCACCGGTGATGGGATCGCGATGGCCTATCGAGCCGGGGCGATCGTGGAAGACATCGAGTTTGTCCAGTTCCATCCGACAACTCTGTACCTGCCGGCGACGCCCCAGTTTTTACTCACGGAGGCCATGCGCGGGGAGGGGGGCATTCTCCGCAACATCAAGGGTGAGGCCTTCATGAAGCGGTACCATGAGATGGCCGAGATGGCTCCGCGCGACGTCGTGTCCCGCGCGGTCTGGAATGAAATGGTGGTGATGTCCTCCCGCCATATCTACCTGGACGTGACCCACCTGGCTCCCGGTTTCATCCGGGAACGGTTCCCCACGATTTACGCGACCTGCCTGCGTTACGACGTGGACATCACGGAGGAGATGATCCCGGTCTGTCCCAGCGCGCATTTCATGATGGGCGGGGTGGGGACGGACACGCGAGGGGCCACGAGCGTGCCAGGGCTGTTCGCCGCCGGCGAAGTGGCCTGCACGGGGGTGCACGGCGCGAACCGCCTCGCCAGCAATTCGGCGGGCCGTCGGTCGCGCAGGACGTCGCGGCCGACGAGGCGGAGGACGATCGCGGGGATCGGCTGGACATGGAGAAACTGCTCAACTCGTTGCGGCGCTTGATGTGGGAGAAGGTGGGCATCATCCGGAGCAGGCAGGGGCTGCTCTCCGCCCTCATGCAACTGGAGAAATGGGAAGAGCGGCTCAAAGACCGCTGCCGGACGCGTCGCGAGTTGGAGGTCCGCAGCATGGTCACCGTGGGTCATCTGGTCGCGACGGCGGCGCTGCAACGCGAGCACAGCCTGGGGGCGCATTTCCGTTCCGACCATCCAGAAGAGTTTGTCAGCGGGTGGGATCGCCACATCCAACTGCAAGCGGAAGCGCCCGGTCGCGCACTGGTCAGAAGGGCTGGCGTGAAAGCTTAGGGCCCCGAAGCCTAGTTCGGGCTGAGATAGTGGACGAAGCGCCGATCGATCCTTCTTCCATCACGTTTGGAGCTCTGGTAAAAGCGGATGACCTTGCGAACGTATTGCCGGGTTTCGCTGATCCGTGGGACACGGCTCTCCCGCGACACGCGAGTTTCCCCCGCGTGGTAGGCCGCCAGGGCCAGCTCCAGGTTTCCTCCGAAGCGGTCCAGCAGGTAGCGAAGGTGCCGGACACCACCGGCGATGTTCTGCTTGGGGTCATAGGGGTTCGCAACCTTCAAGGACCATGCCGTGCCTGGCATCAACTGCATCAGCCCCATGGCGCCCTTGGCCGAACGGGCGTAGGGATCGTATGCCGATTCGGCCTGAATCACGGCTCGCACGAGCGCCGGGTGCAGGCGGTATGCCCGCGAGGTCTGTGTGATCGTCCGGTGCAGGGTCGGCGACAGCCGCGTCGGCGTGAAGTGGGAGAACATCCGCGGGCCTCGCATCTGTTTGTAGCGGGGGCTCGTCGGGACGTTGGTGAAGTGGATCACGCCCTTGCGGTCCACGTACTGGTAGATCGCGTCGCCGGAACGCGACGCGCTGATCTCGCTGAGTTGCGAAGAACGCGCCGTAGCTGGTTCGCTGGGAACGGCGGGGGAACCACTGGTCTGCACGCGGGCGTCCGCGAGCACTGTTCTATACCGAGGATCGTTCGGGACGTTGGAAAAGTGCATGATTCCCTTCGTATCTTTATACTGATAGATAGGCTCCCCCATGACGTCTTGGGAAGAGATGGCCAGGACCAGCAGGCCAGCAAGGCCGACGGCCGGCCCATACGTGCAAAGGTTCGGCACCATGAGACTCACAATAGTCAACCGCCTCCGGCCTGTCAACGGCCCGTCGAACTTGTCATGAACATTCTCATCCGTGAAACCGGACGATTTTCGCGCGTTTTGATGGTCTTATGGCTTTTTGAGAGAACCCGTGTGCATCGGGGGAACGCTTCGGCTACAATAACCCTTTCCAAGCCGGGAGCTGTTCACGGCATGCTGAATAGCATATGTGGCTAGAGCTTATCGCCATCGGCGTCCTCATCCTCCTGAACGGCTTCTTCGCCTGCGCTGAGTTGGCCATCGTCAACACGCGGCGCAGTCGAATCAAGCAACTGGTGGAGGAGAAGAACCCCCAGGCCCGTCTCGTCCAGGCCTTTCAGGAGGACTCGGAGCGGTTCCTGGCGACCACCCAGATCGGCATCACGGTGGCCGGCGCCTCGGCGGCCGCCATGGGCGGTGTGGTCGCGATCGACCACCTGAAGCCCGTCTTCGAGGCGATCCCTCTGGCGTTCGTGCAAGCCTGGGCCGAGCCGATTGCGGTTGGCATCGTGGTGCTCATCATCTCGTACTTCTCGCTCGTCCTTGGCGAGCTCGTCCCCAAGATCCTGGCGCTCAAGAACCCCGAACGCCTGGCGCTGTTGGCGGCGCGTCCCCTGGCATGGTTTGCGCGGGTGGCAGCCTGGTGCATTCGCCCCCTGGCCTTGACCAGCCGGGGCATTCTCCGACTGTTGGGCAAAGCGGCTCAGGGCGAAAAGGTCTTCATCTCAGCGGAAGAGATCCTCTTGCTCATGCAAGAAGGGCAGGAGAAGGGCGTCTTCGACAAGACCGAGCAGGAACTGATCCACAGCGTGTTTGAGTTCACCGACATGTCGGTGAAAGAGGTGATGGTCCCGCGCCCGAAGATGTGCGCCATCGCGATCGACATGCCGACGCCGGATCTGTTGAAGTACATCGACGAGAACAAATTCTCCCGTTATCCGGTGTACCGGAAAGGTCTCAACGAACTCCTGGGCATCCTCTACCTGAAAGACCTCCTGAGTCAGGTGGCGGCGGGCAAGCCGTTAAACCTCAAAGAGTTGCTGCATCCCGTCTATTACGTTCCCGAAGCCATGAAGGTCAGCGTGCTGCTGAAGGAGATGCAGCGCCGCCGCATCCACATGGCGATCGTGGTCAACGAGTACGGCAGCGTCGAGGGGCTGGTCACGCTGGAGGATCTGATCGAGGAGATCGTCGGCGAGATCCAGGACAAGTACGACACCGAAGAGAAGCCGGTGGAACGCCTCAAGGACGGCGCGATCCTGGTTGACGCCTCGATGCCGGTCAAGGACCTCGTGTCGGAGTACGGGCTGCAGATCCCCCCGTCGCCGGAGTACGAGACGCTCGGCGGGTTCGTCACCTACCAGATCCAGGCGCTCCCGCGCGGCGGGGAGGTGTTCTACCACGGGGACTACAAGTTCACCGTGGTGGACCTCGGAGATCGACGGGTGTCCAAGGTCAAGGTCGAGCGCATCGCCGAGCAGTCAAAGGTCGTCAAGGAACCGGTCAAGACCGGCCCGAAATGAGGCATGCAGCAGGCGGGTGATCTCGCCCGGGCGGCCATCGCCGATTCTTCGCCCATCCACCTGCGTCACCGGCAGCACTTCCTGCGTGGTGTTCGTCAGAAAACATTCCTCGGCGCCGGTGAGGTCGCTCGCGGTCAACCGTGTTTCAGCCGCCGGAATTCCCGCCTCGCGTGCCAGTTGCAGAACGATGCCGCGCGTGATGCCGGCGAGGAGACCGCACTCCACAGCCGGCGTGCAAAGGCGCTTTCCTTGGACCACGAACACATTGCTGGTCGTCCCTTCGGTCACCTCGCCCTGGTGATTCAGCAGCAGGGCCTCGTGTGAGCCGGCCGCTTTGGCCTCCATCTTTGCGAGGACGTTATTCAGGAAGTTGAGCGACTTGATGTGCGGGGGCAACGCCTCAGGTGGGGTGCGGCGGGTCTGGGCGATGATCACCGACACCCCATCCGTGTAGAACGATGCAGGATACGGTTCGAAGGGCTTGGCGATGACGACCAGCGTGGGACTCTTACAGAGGGCCGGGTCGAGCCCGATCTCGCCGGGCCCACGCGAGACCGTGATCCGGAGATAGGCTTCCTGTAATTGATTCCGAGTGAGCGATTCCCGTACCAGGTCGGCCAGCCGCTCGCGCGTGACCGGCAGGGCTATGCCGAGCTCGGACGCCGACCGTTCCAGGCGCGCGAGGTGCTCGGTGAGCTGGAAGATTCGGCCTCGATAGGCGCGCAGGGTCTCGAACACGCCGTCGCCGTACAGGAAGCCGCGATCGAAGACGGAGACAACCGCCTCCTCTTTCGGTACGAACCGGTCATTCAGATAAACCCACATCGCTCAGGATTCTCTCAACGCCTTCAGGAGCGCTTCGGCCTTGTAGAGGGTCTCCTGGTATTCACGCGAAGGGTCGGAGTCCGCGACGATGCCGGCACCCACCTGGAGGTAGGCGCGCTCGCCCGCAATGACCAAGGTCCGGATGATGATATTCAGGTCCAGGTCGCCGCTCGGGCTGAGATACCCGATGGAGCCGGTGTAAGGCCCGCGGCGGACCGGCTCCAGCTCGTCGATGATCTCCATGCAGCGGACCTTGG
>VBOF01000027.1:0-2500 GCA_005877855.1 Nitrospirota bacterium
TGTCGCATCGTCCCACAACGAAGGTGACGTTTGAATTGTGCCAAGATCACCTCATCTCGCTGAGAGATGTTAAAACAGAGTGAGATCTTCCAGGGAAACCGGTAGTCGTTCCGTGGACGGAACGATACGTTAAAGCTCCCCTCCCCATCGGTGAATCCGGCGAAGTATGAGCCGGTCTCCGGCGGGATCTCGTTTACATTGAGCATACATCCGAGCCTTTCCTGCTGATTGCCCGCACCTCTCAGATTGTCACTGCCACCGACTTCGTGGCGAGTACTGGAGGATTCACCGGGTGTCCCAGCATATAGCCAGATTTATTCTCGGAACTACAGTGGTCCGGTCTATAGTTACGGCCGCCGTTTACCGGGGCTTCGCTTCGGAGCTTCGCCTTGCGGCTGTCCCCTCTGGTTAACCTTCCGGCACCGGGCAGGCATCACACCCTATACGTCGGCTTACGCCTTTGCAGAGTGCTGTGTTTTTGATAAACAGTCGCCAGAGCCACTTTCCTGAGACCTCTCTCGGCTCAGCCTGTACGGCCTCACCTAGCAGAGGCACCCCTTCTTCCGAAGTTACGGGGCTAGATTGCATAGTTCCTTAGGGGGATTTCTCTCACGCGCCTTAGAGTTTTCCTCCTACCTACCTGTGTCGGTTTGCGGTACGGTCACCTGACTCGCTCACTACGAGGATTTTCTTGGCAGTGCGGGATCAGCCCCTTTGATTAGGCCTTGCGGCCTCGCACTCGCCTCTCGGAGATAACGGGGCTGCGGATTTACCTGCAGACCCCTCCTACTGGCTTGGACCGGGACATCCAGCACCCGGCGGTGCCTACCCCCCTGCGTCTCCCCCTAGCTGATAACGCGAGCCTGGTGGTACAGGAATATTAACCTGTCATCCATCGCCTACGCCTTTCGACCTCGGCTTAGGGACCGACTAACCCTGAGCTGACGAACATAGCCCAGGAAACCTTAGGTTTTCGGCGGTGATGATTCTCACATCACTTATCGCTACTTATGCCTGCATAATCTCTTCTCTGCGATCCAGTGGTCCTTGTCGGTCCACCTTCACATCACAGAGAATGCTCCCCTACCACTCATTCCCTTGCGGGACGAGTCCGCAGCTTCGGTTGTGAGCTTGAGCCCCGTTGAATTTTCGGCGCAGGCGCGCTTGACCAGTGAGCTGTTACGCACTCTTTAAAGGATGGCTGCTTCTAAGCCAACCTCCTGGCTGTCTGAGCGCTCCCACAACCTTCTCCACTTAGCTCACATTAGGGACCTTAGCTGGCGGTCTGGGCTGTTTCCCTCTCGACCATGGACCTTAGCGCTCATAGTCTGACTCCCGCCTATCCAGTAGCGGCATTCGGAGTTTGGTTGGATTTGGTAGCGTTGGAACGCCCCTAGCCCATCCAGTGCTCTACCTCCGCTACGGTTCGGGCGAGGCTAGCCCTATAGCTATTTCGGGGAGAACCAGCAATAACGAGGTTTGATTAGCCTTTCACTCCCACCCACAACTCATCCGAGCCTTTTGCAACAGACACCGGTTCGGGCCTCCAGATCGGTTTAACGGTCCTTCACCCTGGTCATGGGTAGATCACCTCGCTTCGGGTCTGTTCGACGCAACTCAACGCCCATTTCGGACTCGCTTTCGCTCCGGCTCCGCCTTTCCGGCTTAACCTTGCTACGCCGAACAACTCGCAGGCTCATTAAGCAAAAGGCACACCGTCACACATGCCCCCAACCTTGCGATCGAGGGTATAGTGCTCCGATTGCTTGTAGGTATACGGTTTCAGGTTCTGTTTCACTCCCCTCACCGGGGTTCTTTTCACCTTTCCCTCACGGTACTGGTGCACTATCGGTCATCAGGTAGTATTTAGCCTTGGAAGGTGGTCCTCCCGGATTCCCACGGGGTTCCTCGGGCCCCGCAGTACTCAGGACCTCCACCGAACGAGCCAGGGCATTTTCGTCTACGGGGCTCTCACCCTCTGTGGCCGGTCTTTCCAGACCGTTCAACTAATGTCCTGGTTGGTAACTCGTCGGCCGCTCCGTATCGCGGCCCAGTGAAGGCCTTCAACCCCGAACATACAACGCACACGGGCTTGGCATATGCTCGGTTTAGGCTGGTCCCTTTTCGCTCGCCGCTACTGGGGGAATCGCGGTTGCTTTCTTCTCCTTCAGGTACTGAGATGTTTCACTTCCCTGAGTGGGCCTCGTACGCCTATGGATTCAGCGCACGATACCACGGCATTCCCCGTGGTGAGTTGCCTCATTCGGGTATCCTCGGGTCACGGCCTGCTGGCGGCTCGCCGAGGCTTATCGCAGCTTGCTACGCCCTTCATCGCCTCCTGATGCCAGGGCATCCACCGTACACCCTTAGTAGCTTAACTAAATTTGCCCCTGACACACACAGTCTTCCACGCGATCTTGCAAAGATCTATTCAATTGTCAAAGAACAATCCTGAGATGCTTGCTCAGGGCAATACAGCTCGTGCTGACTTTCTTGAGTT
>VBOF01000028.1 GCA_005877855.1 Nitrospirota bacterium
AGCCAGTCGATGAGGACCTCGCGGGTGTACTCCCGGATGCGGGTGGTGTCCTCGTAGTTCGTCGAGAGCGCGTGCCAGTCGGCGACGAAGTAGAAGCACTCGTGCTCTGCCTGGAGGCGCAGGAAGTTGTCGAGCGCGCCGAACAGGTTCCCCAAGTGCAACACGCCGCTCGGCTGCATTCCGCTCAGGACACGTTTCGCCATGGCGCGCTTCTATCCGAGTTACGAGGTAAAAGTCGAGATGATCGTGTTGGTCAGCATGTTGACCAGCGGCCCCATCACCGTGCCGAACAGGTGGATCTGGGGATCGGCGACGACCAAAAAGAAGATGATCAGCATCCCGTAGGGCTCCAGGCGGCTGAGCGCTTCGGCCTGGCGTGGAGGGAGGAGGCTGACCATGACCCGGCCGCCGTCCAGCGGTGGGATGGGGATCAGGTTGAAGACCATGAGCACGACGTTGATGAGGACCGAGTAGGTGCACATCCAGGCCAGGGGCACCAGCATCATGCCGAGCAGGTCTCGCCGGACGCCTGGCCCCTGCGTGGAGATGGAATCGGCGACAGAGGGGTCGATGGCCAGGATGACGCTCAAGGCCAGCGCGCTCGCGATCGCCAGGAGCAGGTTCATGCCGGGCCCCGCGGCGGCCACCAGGGCCATGTCGCGGCGCGGGTTGCGGAGGTTCCAGGGATTGATCGGCACCGGCCTGGCGTAACCGAGCAGGATGCCGGAGGGGAAGATCAGGCACAGCAACGGCAGCAGGATCGTCCCGAACGGATCGATGTGCGCGATGGGGTTGAGCGTCAGCCGCCCTTCCATGCGGGCCGTGGAATCGCCATAGAAGTCGGCGACCCATCCGTGGGCGTACTCGTGGAATACCATGGCCAGGATCAGCGGGAGCGCCATGTACGAGATCGTATGGATGATCTGGCCGATGTGGTTCATCGCATATCCATCAGCGGCACGAGCCTGCCGTTCTTGACCTGAATGAGCGCGTAGCGCCGCTCCAGATAGCCTGCCGGGTTCATGGTCACCGGCCCGATGAGACCGGGCGCGTTCTTGACGTTCTTGAAGGTCTCACGCAGGGCGCGGCCGGTCGTCGCTCCCTTCAGTATACCGTCCAGGACTAGCCTGGTGGCCTCATAGGCCTGCGCGGCGAAGGCCGTCGGCTGCTGCTGAAAGCGCTTCCGGTATTGCTCCACGAAGTTTCGCACGCCGGGGTCGGGGCTGTCCATGAAAAAACTATCCGCGAAAATGGCTTCTTCGACCGCGCGGGCGTCGACGTGGAGCAAGTCCGGTGTGTTCATCCCGTTGGTTCCTAGGAGACCCACCTTGGCGGCATAGAACCGGATCTGACCGGCAATCAGGTCCACTTTTTGGGCCTCGCCGGGAAGGAAAATCGCGTCGAACCCGGGGACATAGATTTTGGTCTCCTTGGCGCCTTTCTTCTGAACCGGGGCTGGGGCAGACTCCATCTTGCCGTAGCGCTTGAGGTCGGCCTCCTTGATGCGTTTGATGGGAAGGCCGAAATCGTTATCGTCCGGCCCGTACGTGTCGGCGGCAATGATTTCTCCGCCGAGGCGGCGGATTTCGTCTGCGAAGGCTTGCGTCATCTCCGCGCCGTACTGGTCCCGCGGGGCGAGGATGCAGAAGCGTTTCCAGCCCAGCGGGCCGGTTGCATAGGCGGCAAGGTCCCGTACGAGGGCGCGGCTGTTGACGGCGGTGTTGAACAGGTACTGGCTGAGACGCTGCACATCGATAAGGGTGGCCGTCGGTGTGATGAAGACCACTTCATTGGCATCGGCGGCGGCGGCCACGGCCTTCACCTCGCGGCTCAGCAATGGGCCGATGACGGCGATCGGCTGGTACTCTCTCAACAGGTCATTGAGCTCGGACGCCAGGACCTTCGCATCGCCTTCGGTGTCCTTGGCGACGAGGCCCACCGCCAGTTGCGGGATGGCCTCGGTGGTCTGGTCGAAGGCGATCCGCATGCCGTTCAGCACGTCGGTGCCGTACGGGCTCAACGCGCCCGAGAGGGGCAGCAGGGCGCCGATGCGGTACACCGTGCTCTTGAGCTTCTTCCGCTGCGCCGCCAGGAGAGCATCGACGGAGGCGGCCTGCTCGTGCAGAGGGAACTGGGTCAGGAAATCGCGGGCGGCGCGGGCGAGTTTGTAATCGTCGCCGGCCGACCCATAGAGCTCGATCAGCCGCAGCAGCGCGATATCGGACGGGAACGTGCGGCGATACTTGTCCGAGACGTGACGGAGGTCCTGCTCGCCGACTCTCGCTTTGAGGATCTCGGCGACGCGTTGCTCGATCAGACGCCGTTCCTCCTCCGAGACGAGCGCGCGGGCCTCGACGGCGGTCTCCACCATCCGGACATAATCCTGGTTGGCGAGGTAGACCTCTTCCAGTTGCCGGAGTACGATCTGTTTCACGGCCGGGTCCGTCGTCTCGCCCTTGGCTTCGAGCAGCAGGGGCAGCGCGGCGTTCAGTTGCCCGGTCGTGAGCAGGGCCGAGATCAACCCCAGACGGGCCTGGGGACGCAGGTCGGAGGCGGGATACTCCTCCAACAGGCGCCGGTAGTACGCGCCGGCCTCCTCGTAGTTCTTTTGGCCGCTCATGACCTTGCCGATCAGGAGGTAGGCCTCGGGGATGTGTTCGCTCTGTGGCGAGGCCGCGATGACTTTCTGAAGGGCCTCGACGGCCACGTCAGCCCTGCCTTCCTCGGCCAAGCCCCGGGCCCCGTCGATCTGGGCCTTGACCTCTTCCTCGGCCTTGGACGGCGCAGGCTGTGGCTGTGCCTCGAGAGGTGCGCCGCCTGTCAGGAGCAGGCCGGTCGCCACCATCGCAATGGCGCAGAGGCGCCAGGCTCTACTCACGGACTGGGAAGCGGATCGCGCCAAGGGTTATGCAGTGAGGTGTTCAGAGCGCACGAGCATCACACTTAGAGTGACTATATGGGCGGGTCGCAATGAAGTCAAGTGAGGCATGTGCTAAACTGAAACGCAGAACGCAGAATGCAGAATGCTGAATTCAGAGTTCATCGTTCATCATTCATAGTTCAGCTGATGCGGGTTCGGAAACTGGCATGGGCGGCCGTGTTCCTGCTGGCGGCTGGCCTACCGTTGGGCATGGCTGCGGAGGGCGACCGGCCGAAGGAAACCATCGCCAAGGACGGCGTGCCCATGGTCCTGGTGCCGGCCGGGGCATTCTGGATGGGGCTTCCCGAGGGCGTGGGGCTGGACGACGAGCAGCCCCGGCACAAGGTGTACCTGGACGCGTACTACATCGATAAATACGAGGTCACGACGGAACGGTACGCCAAGTTCCTGGAATTTGCGGGATGGCAGAAGCCGTTGAACTGGGACCTGGTCAAGTTCCCGGACCACGCCACTCGTCCTGTCGTGGGAGTGACCTGGAGCGATGCGGACGCCTACTGCGGGATCAACGGGCGACGGCTACCCACCGAAGCCGAGTGGGAAAAGGCCGCCCGGGGGACAAACGAGCGGCCGTTTCCCTGGGGGGAGAACAAACCA